>CALACF010000143.1 GCA_937890245.1 uncultured Flavobacteriales bacterium | reverse complement strand
GTGGCTGCGCCAGCGACAATGGAGTTTTGAAGCATTTTCATTTGATGGATTTTCCGTTTTATGCCAATTCAGAATTGGCATAAGGGCCTCGAAACTACCGCGAAAATGATGGAAAAAAGAAAGCCCCCTGACTTTTCAGGGGGCTGATCTAAACCAAATCGTCGCAAGAACCAAAACTATGCTTGCAGTTGTGAATCGTATCACGATACAAAGATGGGAAGTTGTTTAGGCCTGTGCATTGACAGCGGTCGTCCCGCGCAATGACAATCGTCATGATTTGGATCAGAGCAACCCGTGCCGGGTGCAAAGGGCCTGCAAATGATCGCGCTCCACATTCAGATGCAATGCATGCCAACCCGCACTCTTCGCACCTTCAACGTGCTGCGCCGAGTCATCTACAAAGAGCGTGGCGCCCGGCGCAAGACTGAAGCGGCTGGCATAGGCTTCAAAGGCCTCGGACGCCGGCTTTTTCAGGCCGAAGCGATGGCTATAGACGATCTCTTCAAAGAACGCTGGGAACGTGCTTCGGCCGTACTGTTCAGCGATCTGTCGCTCGAAGATGGGTGCGTGAATGGCATTCGTATTCGAAAACAAGAAGAGCCGATAGCGCTTCGACAACACCTCTAACGCCGTCAAACTCCGCTCAGGCAAACCGATCAAAATGCAGTTCCACGCCGCCAGTACATCGCTGGGCTTCGTGCCTTTTGCACATTTGGCATGCAAGGCTTTCAAGAAGTCACCCTCAGACATCGTCCCCGTTTCAAGCCCATCAAATACCTCGCTTTGCGCCCCCTGCGCGTAGTCATCAGCAAAACTGTCCCAGCCCAATTCAGCGAACGCCCTTGCAGGCGCCCCGTAATCTATGTCGTACAAAACGCCCCCGAAATCGAGAACCAGGTTGCGAATTGTCGCTGGATTCAGTGGTTGACGGTCCATATCCAGGCGCCAGAAACGGCGTGTTTGGCTAGAATTTCATCGCGGAACTGCATCGCGCGCCCCTTGTCAGCAAAGCAGCCAGCACTCACCAAGGTCAAGCCTCGGCGTCCGGTGTGCATCGACCCCGTCATGCCAGCAGCAGCCAGCTTCGCAGAAAATCGGTGCGCATTGTCTGCCCCGGCAAAGGCGCCAGCCACCACATGGTGAAAGCAGCCCATCGCCAACTCCGCGGCGGCGGCCTCAGCCTCAGCCTCCAGTCGATCCGCTGTCAGCTCGTCGACAACCCGAGCGCCATCGACAACGACGGCATCCTTGTGAAACGAAAACGGCGGCAAAGCTGCCTCGCCGCGCATCAAATCATAATTCGTCGTGGCGTCCACGGCCTTGAACCGAATGTCCTCACCTGACAAGCGCGGTGAAAATTCGCTGCTCACCGGCGCCCAATCAAATAAGTTCAACTGGCTTTGCTCGGGCGACTGCCAAAGCAATGTCGCCGTCAGTCCGATCGGCAGTGCAATTGCTGCTGCAACCCGCCACCAGCGCGGCATGGCGATCACCTTCGCACCGCTGTCAACCTCTGGAGTAATTGCAGTCACGTGCTCAGCACGGGTCTCGCTCTCGCTCACAACTCCGCCAGGCCACACAATCCGCCGCAACCCGAGCGGTGCATATTGCTCAGAAAGCCGGGACGATGCGTGAAATCGAACCACCCCGTCATCCCCCAGATGAAGACGGCCAAGTCCGTCAAGTTCAATGCTTTGCTCCGCATCCAGGGCCTTCCGCATTGCGGAAGTTTCACGTTCTACGACAGCTGCGGCCGCCGAGAAATTGGCCTCAGTAGCACGCTGCAAGGCCTGCTCCAAAATGCCATCACGAACGACCAAACGCGGGTTGAAAACGATGTCGCGGGTCGGTGGAATCCACTCCTGCCGCTGGTCGTCATAACGCGCACTCACCGGGTTCGTCAGAAATCCGCCGATGCCGGGCACAACCACACAATCATTGGTGTGAAGGAGCAGATGGAGGGACCGGGTGATGAACTGCATAGCGCGCCGAAGTTAAGACATGGTTCCATGCATTTTATCCCACCATTTTTGCGCAACATCCAAATCCTCCTCCGTGTCTACAGCAGGCGGTTCTAAAGGGTTTTGCACCTCGATCAGTTGGATGCCGTAGCCGTTCTCCAACCACCGGAGCTGCTCCAATCGCTCCCGTTTTTCCCCTTCCGTCGCTTCTAGTAATGCCAATTCAGGCAGCACGCCCGCACGAAATCCGTACAGCCCGATGTGAATTTTTGCGCCCGGATCTGGGTCGGCGGCCCGCGTGAAATTTCGCGCCAATACGATTTTTCCTGCTCCTTTTTCGGGCAGGGCGACCACGCGTTGGGGCGCCTCCAGTTCGCCGGGCCGGGGCGCACGACAAAGTGTTGCGATGGGCGGCCCCTCACCTTTCAAAGCGTCGGCCAAGGCGGCCAAATGTGCAGGATCTATAAAGGGCTCGTCGCCCTGAATATTAACGATAGCCATTTCGCTTTCGGGGTCGCCTTGTCGGCCTGCGAACAATGTGGCCGCCTCAGCGCACCGATCCGTCCCGGTCAAATGATCAACCCGGGTCATCGCCACGCGCCCACCAGCATCCAGCACCACCGCTGCAATGTCGGGGTGGTCTGTCGCCACCAATACCTCGTCAAACACACCACTTCCAACCGCCGCCTGCCAAACGCGAACAACCATGGGCACCCCGCCAATCAGCGCCAATGGCTTGCCGGGCAATCGCGAGCTGCCGAAGCGCGCTGGAATGATCGCTGCGACCTTCAAATCTCCAGGGTATAGCGCAAGACAAACATC
>CALACF010000142.1 GCA_937890245.1 uncultured Flavobacteriales bacterium | reverse complement strand
GGTAAATTTCACCTGATCTTCCGCCTGAACGCATTCATCGGGCCGCTGGCAGACTTCGGGGTCGCGCTGCAAGAGGCAGGAGTACCTGTAGTGTGCTCTCCGTGCTCTGATGATTACGGCACAGGCGTGCCAAGCGCTGTGATAAGCCGGTGGATGGACCTGTTTTGCATCCTGTGCGACCCTGAGTTGACACCTGAGGAGTGGGATCTCGCAGCAACGGCGGAGGGCAAAGCTCTGGCCGACTTCGTACAGGAGTGCATGGCGTAAATTTTTGTATACATATTTGTTTACAAACACATCCAACTGCTTTACACCCATTGACCAATGACCAAAGGATTCATGAACAGATACATATTTCTCGACCAATACGCGCTCTCTCCAGACAGCGAGGGCGCCCATGCTGCACGAACCTGCACGTTGGGTCACGAGACCTTTAGGGTCATGGTAAAAACGAAGTTGATCAGCGCTGTGCTGGCCCGTGACGCGGGCAACCCCAGTGTCATCTACTCGCTGGTGGATGTCCGGCGCGTAGGCACGCTCAAGGTAGCGCAGACTCCCGAGGAGGTTTACAACCGCATCTGGGGCGATCCCCAGCAGGGTACCGACACCGAGGAGGCCCAAGCGTGAGACCCGCATGATAACCACAGAATACATGGCCCTCGACACGTGGATGACCATTGCGGCACGCCACCGGTGGTACTGGGTGCGCGAATGCTTCGACATGGACGAACCCTACATGGTCCGGGAATCCCACCAGGCGCCTCCGGGATACGAACCCGTGGTAGCACCGGACTACTGGGACGCTCGCACACCTGACTGCGACGTGTCACCCGAATTTTGGGATTTTTATTCGCGCCACCTCTACGAGCCTGAGGATGCAGCTGAGCGTGCCATCTCGGCCATGCTCCACAGGGTGGGCATGGTGAATGCCATCCAGGAGACCTCGGCGGATCTCGCGACCGCTAGGCATGCCCGCAAGTGTGCTGAGGCTGCGAGCTATGCGCGAGTAGGGGCAGCCGCAGCGTGGTTGGAAGCCGCAGCGCGGTCGGAAGCCGCAGCGCGGTTGGAAGCCAAGCGCGAAGCCAAGCGCGAAGCCAAGCGCGAAGCCAAGCGCAAGCGAGAATCCACGCGCATGTGGGAAGCCACGCGCAAGAGAGTGACGGCTTCCCACATGCGCAACGAAACCATGCCCATCCCAGAGGGATCACCGGGCCGTGACATCTACCTCGCCTACGCCCTTGAGTGTCAGCTCCGGCCCGGCCGCTCACCTGAGGCGTGGATGGCGTGTGAGCGGGCGGCGGTGCTAGAGGCCGCAAACAAGTGGGCGAGGGAGGTCGGCTCTTTCGCTATCACGCCTGTCCACGTGGAGGATGCGGAAGTGAGAGCGGCGGACCACGCCGACTACGCGGCCAGGTGGGCGACGATATTGCACGATTACATGAGGAGCAGGGACTCGTGGAGGAGTCCGTGGCGCCCGTGAGCGCGTGCGTAGGATCGGGGTACTGCTGCAAGAAAGCGCCTTGCCCCTACGGAAAATGGAATGTAGACAAAACACAGTGCGAGCACTTAGAAGAGATTGAACATGATGGGACAGAATCAAGATACACTTGCGGTCGAGCCGCTTTCATCGCCGCCCAGCCCGGCGCAGACATGTGCCCGGCCTTTGGCGCCGGTTGTTGCAGTCCGATGGGAAACACCCACCGACGAGCAATCATCGCCGAAATCGTTAGACTTGGAGATTCTCCTGAGCTTTACGAGCTCCATCGTGCGCAACACCTGGAGCGGGGACGTGATCTCCCTGGCGTTGATGCAGGCCCAGTCCGACTGCGAGGCCAAGGGGATGGACCCGGCCCACGTAGGGGAGATGCTGGAGCGATTGCTCAGAGGCATACGGGCGCAGCGCAAGGGCAGCGTCAATGACGCGATGGGAGGAGAGGTATGAGCGTAACGGTGACAGAGCGGATGTGGCAGGTGTTCCTGAACTCGTTGGAGGTGCCCTACGACTGGTCACCGGTGGTAAGCATCGCCCCTAAGCTGAATTACAGGCCCACGATGTTCCTCCATGACCAGGGCGCCTTTCTTGATGTCATGTCGGTGGAGCACGACGAGGAGGACGAAAGGGCAACAGATCGTGATGAGTCTGGTTTCTCCATCCCTCAGGCGTGTGTTGCGAATGTGTGCCATATGCCTCTGTTCGTTACGGACCAATGCCCATGCCTCACCACTCCTCCTTCCGACCATATCGGAGGAGACTACAGTTTTAACGAGATTCCGAGTTTTGATGTCCATCTGTCAGACAATTGCTGGGATCGCAACTACATGTGGTGCGAATGCCCTCATTGCGGAATGCTGGGCATTGAGTACATGGGACGGGCTGACCGGATCAGCTGTGAATGCCCCAAGAGTGCCCACGGTGACAAGGGCTACAACTATGACTCTGAACGGCTCATACGGGCGTATCGCAAGGTGGATCAGGTATTCGAGGCCAGCGGTGAGTGACTACCATGTTCTCAGAATTATGAGTGACGATATCGAGCAAATGACAGAAGAGGAGGCAAGGCTTTTCCTCTCTCACCTTCCGGTAGGGATCTGGGAAGTATTCCCAAAGCAGGCGTTTATGTCCGTGCTTAACGCCTGCCAGCGCTCTCTCCGGCTCAACATTGACGCCTACACCATCCCCGATGACGAGGGCTACGAACCAGACGATCCCCTCCCAGACCTGTGGGATTCCGTACTGCGCTGCGAGGTGAACCACGGTGACGCGGTTTACTGGCGGTACGAAGGAAGCAGTGGAGCTGTCGAAGAGGGTATGGGTCCAATGGGAGACGATCTCTACACTGGCGACGGCGGGTGGCACGTGGGCACTGCATCCGCTCTTCCAGGCTCTGAGTTCGGCTGCGTGCTGGATGACTGCATGGTAGCGGTCCTGGCGACTGGAGGACCAGGTCCGACCGGCGACGGCTACGAACCCGACGATCCGAACTGGCGATACGACAAGTTCCCCCTCGGGGTGACATGGGTGGCCCTCAGCGATCTCGTCAAAGACGGAGACGTTGTTGAGATCGCGTCAAGTTCAAGCCACTTTACATACTAATGCCCACTACGCTGAAGACTGCTACGTGCTGCCCACCGGCCTGGACGAGCATGAGGCACCACGGGAAGGGGAGACCCTCCCCATCCAAGAGTTCAGGAGCAAGCTGAGATGAGGGCGCTAAAAGTATTCTGGGCCACCGTGCGGTGCAACGCGTGGCTGTTATTCACCTGGAGGTGGTGGAGCCTCCACGCCAGCGCGACAAAGATGGGCGGGAAAACAGTGCTTGTCACGGCTATGGACAGGCAAGGTAACGTGGTGAAGGTGTTCTACGCTACGCCCTGGGGCGAGGTGCTGCTTGGCCGTAAGAGAAATTTCGTATACGATGGAAAGAAATGACTGAGATCCCTGACACACCTAAGCTTTTCTGGCTCGTCTGCCACAAGAAAGACCCCTACGTGGTGTTCCGCGACTGGAACCGAGACCGTAAGCGGGGCCGTGACGGCCGCAAGAAGGATGACAAGTGGGCGAGGGACAACCGCCTGATCAAGCTGTTCTCCAGGACGGCGCTGCTCGACCCTGCGTCCCACGTGAAGCAGTTCAAGACCAGGCATGCCGCCATCACCGCCCGCCAGGCCCTGGCACGTGGGCGGTATTACTACTGGGGAAAGGAGTTTGTGACGGTGGTGAAGCCCGAGAATGCGTTCGTGATCGTGCGCATGTTGGTGGTATCCCAGATCGAGGAAGAATTATGACACGCAAAGAGAAAAAAGCATTGAACGCGGTGAAGCGGGCCAATTTCGCGCTTGAGCTGCTCGAATTCCTGAAGGAGGAGACTGAGCGGGTCGGCCTCGCGCACGCGGGACTGGCCACGGACAAGCTTGCCATGGAGAGGATCAGGCAGGAGCCACCACAGAGCCGCCAGATGTACCGGGAAGCTTACGCAGAGCTTGCGGCACGGCTCGACCGCAAGCTGCAAGGGACGGCCAAAGCGAGGGCCACTGAGGGTAGCTAGGGCATGGGAGACTCAGTCACACTCTTCTTTTTCATCGGCCTGTTCGCCGGATCGGCCACCATGTGGATGGTCATGCGCGCACTCTTCGCATACTACCTGGACGCCTCCCTTCAGATCAACGCCGTCTTGGCTGAGGAATCCGAGAAGGTGCGCGAGGCCGCCACCGCCACCGCCAAGCTAAACATCGCCATGGTTCGCTTAATGGCTGATTTCGACGACAGTCAGTTCACGGAGGACCACCGGCTAAGCGACACGGATCTTATTGAGATTGTCTACAACAGGCTGCAAGGCGTCCCCTTGCCTGGCAAAAATGAGATGGTGTACGACAAGTGGGACCCAGAGAGTGGGGAGCACTGGTTCCCACTCAACAACGTGGGGCTAGACTGACATGCCCAAGAAACTACTCGGAGTTGGGATGGATGGAGACGACGGCCACAAGCGCATCACTACTGGCGACAATTTCACCCTGGTAGGTGGAACCCAGGAGACCCACGAGCACACGACCGGGGTGACCATGAAGTTCAGGGAGAAGGTCAAGGAGCGCGGCAAGACCATCGAGCAGCTTGAGCCCAAGGAAGCGCGTGACCTGCTCAAAGAAGCCGGGGGGAGTAGGCTTGCTAGACCGCAGGGGGTTCGGGGAGCTGCCAATCTACGGGAAGCTCCTGGATGGCGCCTGCACGAATAACATCCAGGTCGTCTACGGTGAAGTTTTTTGCGAACTGGGAAAGGTCGTCTGTGTTCAGAATTGCAGCGATCCTACCGTCGGTAGGGTGGGTGATCTCTTCCACCATCATCACCGTTCCTACTGCACCGACGTATGGGGCACGATTCAGCGCCTGCCATTTGTCGTTCTCTCCATCTGGGAAAATGAAGTACTTTTTCATGCTGGTGTAAAGTGGGCGTAAAAGGCTGCCTGATTTGTCGTGGCCGTCAGAATGTCCGCGTCCGACTTGGACGAATTCCATACGATGTGTTCCGAGGAATCCCCTGGGAAATTGTAATTTCCTGTCGCCCTGGCTCCCTCCGTGAAACCATTCACGGAACCATAGTCCGCTTGGCCCGTTGCGTTCCATCGTGTTTCATTTTGAAAGCAAGACGTTTGGCTGGAATTGATGCGGGTGACAACCGATTTCCATACACCAGTAAAAAGAGCGGCGGAGAACTTGGTCCCTCCCGCGTATAGTCTCCACACGTTGGCCGTGTGGTAGGTGACGTTATTGTCCGGGAAACCGCTTCCAGCGTCCCACCAACGGTCCGTGTCGTTATAGCTTCGGGGCGTCATCACCCCGAGGTTTGTTGACGGCCTCCCGAACGATCCATTCCACTGCATAAAATCGTCTACCCCGTCGTATCGGCCGCACGGCTTCCCGTTGGCCCCGGTGATGATTGACCCGGATGAAACAATCTTGGGCTGTTTCCCGGCTAGCGATTGCGTCCGATCTCGTCCATTCCCACTCTGGTCGTATTCTGTGACGATGTACCCATCAGTTCCTGCACAAAAAGGCGCAAGGGTTGGCGCATCGACGTTTTCCGTTCCGTCAAACCCAATAGCCAGGGTGGCATCGTCGGACGACCTCCTGACCAGGAAGGCACTCCCTCCGTAGGCGGACCGTAGCTTACGCGCCCTTGAGTAGGCAGCAAAGGAATCGCCCAGGCCGGTTTCATCGAGAAGGTAGGTGGTAGGGGCCGACGAACTGCTCGAACTCGACGAGCTTGACACCGACCCGTAGACCGGCCTCCCGCACCCTTTCAAAAGTATACTCATTCGCCCTAACTACGATGGTTCCCTCCCGTGAACGAACTCAGCCCCTCAGCGCCTTACGACTGAGGGGCTGGTTGCGATGGCAGACCGAGGTCAACCACAGGATGTCCAATCCAAGGCCGCATCATGCTTTGTCTAAAAAGCGGGTCAAGGACTTTTTAGACAAACATCTCCCCTTGTTAACCAACGACTTATGTATACAATTTGACCAAATAGGCGTAAACACCCCCGTTTTCAACGATTTTGGAAAACCGACTCTGGTATAATGGTGGGCGTAAACAAAACTGCTAGACAAATACGACCATGAACACGACACCGCATCTCAACAAACAGAAGGTCAAGAAGACCATCTTGGCTTACGCCGCCCAGGCCAGGGCGCAGAAGTTCACCCGCGTCGGCACCTCCTTCCTGGAGCGGATCGAAGCCAGGGTGCGCAAGGCGATCATCGACGAGGTCGAGGCCCATCCGTCAAAGGGAAAGACATTGCTATGAATAGGCTCTACGATATCACACACGACCCTCGGCTGCCCGTTAGCAAGTGGTGTGGCCCTGCGGCCCTCTCGGCAATCCTCGGCATCACAGCAGAGTGCGCTGCGGCCTGGGTCAAGCACCTCAACGGCACGGCCCGAGTGATGGGCACGAGCTGGGACGAGCTGGGGAAGGTTGTCCGCGAGTTCGGTCTGGACATGAAGGAGACAGGCCCGAACCACAGGGGTATCACGGTAGCTCGGTGGTTCAGGACGAGACCGGAGAGGCATCGCGACCGCACCGTCCTGGTGGCTGCGGGTCACCACTGGTTCGTTGTCAGGGGAAACATCGCGGTCCACAACCAGCAGGGGCGCGTCCGCATCGGAGCCTACAACCATCGCCGAGCTTGGGTCACAAACGTATACGAAATTTACCAAGTGGGGAATGCCTGGGAGAGCCACACCCAGAAACGCGCAAAGGACGCGTGGCCTCCCAATTGCGACCCGGAAAGCGTGAAGGTCAGGCGGTCCGCCCAACGTGCCCGATCCCGGTCGATCTCCTCCGAGGTGAGCAAACGCCGCTGTACGCTGGAAAAAGGGACTTGGGACCAGGGGCGCATGCTGGACTTTCCCCCCGGCTACAGCTTCTCGGGCTGCCACTCGATGTGCTGCTGGGGCGAGGAGGAGGTTATGGACTACCTGCAAGGGATGTCGGCGTGCCCAATGGATTGTGACTGTCACGAGGAAGTGGGTTCTTAACCGTATGACTGATCCACACTGGGACGACGAGGAGTTCGAGGTCCCCGAGGCAGACGGAGACTGGCGGGGTGGGTGCCTATGCGCAGCGTTTACGTGCGCAGCGTGCGTAACGCTTGCGTGCGTAGCTGTAATCCTTTTCAGGCACCACTGATGGCTGCCCCCAACTACTGCCCCAAGCACAAGACGAGGCTGGTAAAGGGAGCGTGCCCCAGATGCGCCGAAAAGAGGTGGGCCAGCGGTGAGATCCGGGAGTGGCAAAAGAGCCCTGCGGCGGCACAGAAAACGCGGCGCACGCCCTCCAAGCCCTGATCCCGTTCTACAGGGGCATGAAGATCAGAACGCAGAACTACCCAGGAGACCGCACCCGCTCCTGGGACTTCGACCGATCCGTCCATGGAAAGCTCTGCGAGGAGCAGATTGCAGGCGAATTTACCGCCCTACCAGAGGATGTAGACGAGGATTCACCCCTGGGGGTCATGATCACCAGGTTGCTCGGGTGCGGCGGCATCGCCCCCTTTATGATCTTCCGGCCCGATGGCATCACCCTGTCCGTGGTTGAGGGCACGACGCTGGACCAGATGATGGGAACTATTCTCCGCATCATAGAGGACGCCATCGGGCCGATTGAGACCGTGGAGGAGCTACCGATGATCCACGCTGACTCCGTTCACAAGGCGTGGTAGTTAGGGTGTGGACA
>CALACF010000141.1 GCA_937890245.1 uncultured Flavobacteriales bacterium | reverse complement strand
GCTGAGCGTCTAAAGCGCAACAGACCCGGAGACTTACTTTTTTGAGCAATCCCGTTGATTCAGAAGTGAAACTTTGGCCGAAGAGAAGTCCCGGAGTACAGGCGCTTCCCGTATTCGAAATTATGTTTGTCGAACACCCGTCAACACAGCTGTTGATGTCAAGCCCTGTTCCCCCTCCAATACATCCACATGCTGAAGCCACGGCAGACCCGGCGCAATCTCCATTGCAATCTGGCAATGCGCAAGATCCATCATCTGCAGACGCTGTTTCGTCATAATTGCATGCGGTACTGTCAGTACAACCCCAGCAGCTGTCCGCATCATCAATACTCGCCACACAACCGCAAACGGGGTCTTCGTGAGCTGAACCCCCGCAGACATTGGCACAATCAAATGTTAAGCAGGAGCCATCATTGGCATTCGCTTCGAGGTTATAGTTGCATGCGGATAAGTCCGTACAACCAAATACCATCCCAGGAATTGGGCAGTGCGTTATTACAATAGCCAAATCCTGATCGGTCGAGGCCTGGCTAGATGAAAATGCCGTTCCGCCATCGTAGCTCATGGTGCATCCAGAAGCTGCAACACCTTCATTAAGGTGGAGGGTATAGGTGACGCCCCCTTCAAGTGCAAGGGCTGTGAAGTTGAATGTATGGTCATCATATCCATCGTAGCCGCTGGAACTGAGTAAGCAATCTGAGGGCTCTCCAGTCGCTGTTAGAATGGCATCGGCCTCTCCAACAATCGCTCCTTGAAACCAAGTGGCCCCATCTCCATTGTACTGTCTAACGACCAAATGAACATCTGTACCCGTACAAACAGCTAATCTCACAGAATGCAATTCCCCGGATGACGCAACGGAGAAAGACTGCCCCTTCAGTAGCCCCATGCCACATGCTGGCTCGAATGCATCCTGAATCTCGACATCATCACACTGCCCCAAAACTGAGGACCCCATGATGAGCAAGAAGGAGGTGGCCATAACAGCAGCAACGGTATAGCGAAGTACTATGTGCATGATGATTTGATTGGGGTGTAATTCCCGTCTTGGGAATATACAGCACGCGTCTGATTTGTGATGTATAGGGGGGTTATGCCTCGTCGAGTGGCGTATAATCCCCCCTAAATCGGGCATAAAATTCTATATTTTGTATTCGGGAGTTATTTAATGACCCGCACGCTGAAATTTCCTTCAGCGGTCACGGCATGAATGAAGTACACGCCGGCTGGCAAGTTGCCCGCCACCCATCGACATGGACCGCTTTGCAAGTTGTCGCAGTCGAGCACTTCGATGAGCTGTCCGGATGCGTTTTCAATACGCAGCCCGAGCACTTCAGACTCGCCATGCCAATGAATGGTCAGCTCGTCACGGAACGGATTCGGGTAAGCAACCAGTCCGCCGGCCCGATCCAGTCCACTAGCGTCGAGCTGGGATTTCGAGAAGTGCAGCACATAAGGCGCGTCGAGTGTTCCTTTCAGTTCACCCGCTTGGAAGGACTCCAGCTCGTCTGCGGTGTATTCCAAGCTGGTGAGTCCAGCATGCCAGCGGAAGCTGAGCTCCGCAAAGTCGATGTTGGTCACGTCGCCATATACGCTCAAGAAGTAGAGCAGTCCAGCATCTGTATCGAGGGCCTGAGCCTGTCCGATGCAGCGTGCCTCGCCAGTGGCTTCGTCCGTCACAAATGCTCCGAGTACGTCGGCCAGCCCCTGCGGGTGGTCGGCGGGCAGCTCGAGCCGGATGATCATCGACATTGAACCTTCTAGATTCTGAACGTCTACGTGCCAAGTGTCGTCGATTTCACTGGTTCCATTGAAGTGGTTTGCTGCACGCCAATCGGGATTGTAGAAATTGTCAGACATCGGCCACTCAAGGGTGCCTGCAGCATCTCCATTTTGCCAACTTGTGCTTCCCGGTGTGCCCAGCTTCAAACGATACCCTTGTCCAGGTCGGAGTTGGTTGAGTGACCCCATCCACTCGCCGTCTCCAGCGTACAGAGCAAATCCATCGTAACGGCTTTTGATCATGGCATTGTCTCCCAACACGGTGTCCGCATCTGCTAGGCTCCGAAGTGCGTCATTTACAAGCATTGCATTCTGAGGAATATATCCCAGCTCATTCCAGCCCGTTACTAAATCTTGTTGAACAACTTCTGCGTTGGCCGCTTGGCCGACGTTAGAAAGCGTCCACGATAGATCTTGATTTGTGCTGTTCATTTCAAGCATATATCTCATGTCCATCTGGGTCGCTGTTGATGCAGCTCCAGGGAGGCCAGCAGCCGTCCAGACACCATCGGTATTGAATGAACCAATTCCGTGTGCCTTGATATTCACAATCTGTGATGCAGGTAGACTTGAAAAGGCCTTTTGCACATCGTACATCGAGCCGTCTTCTTCTGTCACGTTGAAACTGACCCAGTTCCAACCTGGATATACAGAAGTGGAAGACTCCACATCATCCGTAGCTCTCAAGAGCAAGGGCTCAAACAAAGATCCATATCCAGACTCCAAGGGAACAATTGTCATTGCCGCTGTTGCCAGAGTCGGCCAATGCGCAGTTGTCTTGGCGCGCACAATGCCCGTTGAGGCATCCCACACTCTGAACTCGACTTCTTCTGTTTCTTCACCCGAATTGTAGAACACGGAGATGAAGCCCAAATAGTTGCCGCTTACGTTCATGTCCAATGCGCTATAGCCACGAAGTTCACCATTGATATATGCCATAGCAATGTCACGTGGGTCACTGCTTGCTACATCAAACTTGTAAACTTTGGCAACCACAGGCATTACGTTTTGGTAAGCCCACTCGTTCACTTCAAGCACGGGAGGATCGATGTACACATCAAGACTGAAGGTGAATCGCTCTCCGTAGCAGTAGCCAGCTGGTGCAGCATTCGCCGCTCCACAGGCAAGGCCGCCTTTGAGTTTCAAATCAAACGCATACATGCCGATATTCATGAATGAAGGCGCACTGAAGGTGATAGTCATTTCATCTTGACCCGAAATCTGGCCTGAAGCAGGCGAGACATTCATCCACGCAGGTGCTCCAACAATTTCAAAAGTCTCAGGTTGG
>CALACF010000140.1 GCA_937890245.1 uncultured Flavobacteriales bacterium | reverse complement strand
GGTTCGGCATGCCGAAATTCCGGTACTGGCGCATCTTCGTATTGATGCCCTTCTGTTGTCCGATGAACATCACGGCCTGCCCGTCGATCGTGCCCAGGCCTCCAACCATGGCCTTGTCATCCCCCACATTTCGGTCGCCGTGCAACTCCATGAAATCACCACCACTCAAGGCCTCGATGTGGTCCAAGGTGTACGGCCGGTCCGGGTGACGCGACACTTGAACGCGCTGCCAGGGGGTTAAATTGGCATATAAATTCTTCGAAACCTCTGCGATTTTTCCGTCCAAATCTTCGAGGGTAGACGACATGTCGACCTGGCCCTCAGTGTGGATGTCACGCGCCTTGTCCTGCTGCTCGCGCAACAATCGAATGGGTTCCTCAAAGTCCAAATAGTTCATGTAGCTAACCTAAAGTTCAAGGTGCAAACCTAAACCGAAGCGCTCAAAAACGCCACCATTTTACGGACGGCCTGTCCTCTGTGGCTGACTTCGTTCTTCTGATTAGCGGTCATCTCGGCAAACGTTAGATCGTGTTTTCCGTCGATAGTCGGTGCAAAAATGGGGTCGTAGCCAAAGCCCTCCCGCCCTGAACGCTCGCTGCGAATTTCGCCCTTGCACACCCCTTCGAATGTCTGGGTTTCTCCGGCGATGATGAGCGCGATGCAGGTCCGAAACTGGGCTGTGCGACAGGCGGACCCTTGCAGCTCGCTAATCAAGTGGTGCATATTGGCATCCGAATCCGCAGCAGGCCCAGCAAACCGCGCGGTGTGCACACCCGGCCGGCCGCCCAATTCGTCGACCTCTAGCCCCGTATCATCGGCGAAGCAGTCGACCTTAAAACGGTCCGCGACAAAGGCGGCCTTCATCCGCGCATTGCCCTCTAAATTGGGGGCTGTCTCGGGGATTTCATCGTTGCATCCGATGTCGTCGAGCCCAACAACTTCGAATTTCCCTTTCAACAAGGCGGCGATTTCGCGCACCTTGCCGGGATTTCGCGTTACAAAGACCAGCTTTTTCATGCCCGCAAAACTCGGCCTAAAAGCCTTGCTATCGCCGGAGAAGCTTGCCTGAGGCGGTCCATTCAAATTCACGACATTCCACGGCGCGGGGCGCGGTCGGCCCGTCGAGGATTTTGCGGCAAACTGCGAGCGCTTCCTTTGCACGGCCCTCATCTCGTTCCTGGTCTGGGCAGTCGATCACGAGTGTCACCTGCTCGCCCGTTTCAGCGTGGGGCCGGCCGATGATGTAAAATCTGTCTGGAGCCAATATCGAATTTCGCGCCTCAATCAGTCGGTCTTCGAGCTGCTCTGGGTGAATTTTTAGTCCGTCAGAATTGATGGCGTTGTCCGTGCGTCCGTGCCAGAAAAACCGACCCGCGTGGGTGGGGTCTATTTCTACTTCATCGCGCGTCAACAGCTCATGGACGCCGCGATTCGGGGCATCGATAACGAGTTGGCCTTCCCGCGAAGAAAGCGAGACCCCAGGCAACGAGCGGTAGGCGGGGTTGCCCAAGTTGCGCTCGGCAATGTGGGTCAAGGTCTCGGTCATGCCGAAGGTGTGGTGGATGCGTGTTGCCAAGCCCACGCCATCAGGGCCCGCGTCTTGCTGTCCCTGCAGAAGGGCTTGCTCGAGCGCCGGAGGCATGGGGGCGCCACCGATGAGCAATTGGTCGATCCGCTCTAGGGCCCCGCTGGCATACAAATGCTGTGCCTGGTGGGGGGTGGCGGCGACAAGGTTGGCTCGAACAGCCAGCGCCTCTGCGGGAAAATCAGGACGCATACTGGGCACAGCCGGCAGCAAAGTCCAGCCCAAATGCATGGCGCGCCACACAAACATCCGGCCGCCTACGCCCTCCAACGAGAGCGGACACCAGGCGATGAAGTCAGGCCCCATCGCCCAGCCAAAGTGTTCCGCGGAGGCTTCGATGGCGTTGATTACGTGTTGGCGTTGGAAAACCACGGTCTTGGGGGCGCCCGTACTTCCGGAGCTGCGTGCGGTCAAAAGGCCGCCGTGCTGCCATTCAGTTTTTGGGCATTCCGCCTGCCGACCGGCGCTCATGACGCAAGACTGTCTAAGTCCCAGGAGCGTTCGAGGTCGATGCGCAATTCGCCGTTTTCAACAGCCAACGGCGACGCAATGTTGTTGGTGAACAGCCCGCCGGTTCCGAGCCCCTGTGGCAGTCGGTCTGCACTTGCCACGTCGAGTAGGGCGTCGTCGGTCCATTGTGCAATCGCGTTCAGACCGATGTTTGATTCCAATGCAGAGGTCGCCCACCAACCGATGCCCGCCGCGCGTGCCGAATCGACCCAGTCGCCAGACTCGGAAAAGCCGCCAAGCAACGAGGGCTTCAGAACGATGAAGGCGGGCTTGATCCAGGCGAGCATGCCTTCGCGGACCTTACTATCACTGATGCCGATTAGTTCTTCATCC
>CALACF010000139.1 GCA_937890245.1 uncultured Flavobacteriales bacterium | reverse complement strand
CACACTGACGATCCAACGCGACGGCGCATGTACCAAACGCGCATCGTGACCTCTCATTGCGCCACAGTGGCTGGGTGGCTCGCCCCTTTCACCGGGGGAGTCGCTACGGAAAAGCGTGAGGTGAGGGGGCGTGGTGCCTCGCACGCTCTCGGGCAGCTTAAACCACTGCGCAAGCCTGATTACGTGGACACACGCGAAAGTGTATACGATATCACGGTGGACGAGGATCACTCCTTTGTTGCTAACGGTATCGTGGTTCACAATTGCCACGATTACAAATACGTGTGGGCCTGGGCGAACAAGCAGCGGGGCGCAAGCCGGGTCGGCGCCAACAGTCTGAACCAGGCGTTGAACCAGGCGCCACGGATAACGAATCCTGGGTCACAGCCCGGACTTTGTAAACATTTGCTGGCTGCCCGGAATTACATCTTCGGCCTGCTGACTACGTTTGACAAGCAAGACCGGGATCAGGACGATGTCGTCGATCTTCCCGACAAGATTGAGCAACTGACTCGTTTCATGCAGAAACGCTGGGGCGATATCGACGGCGAGATGGCCAAGGGGCGGGAGCTGGAGCAACGCTACCAGGCGGGTAGGCAGCGTAGGAATGCCGAAGGTCCGCAGGAAATTGCACTCCCAGGCGAGGAGGATGAGCTTCCCGCAGCTGACGGCAGTAGTTACACACGAACACAGACGCCGGACCCTCTACCGAACGGCGGAAACGAAATTGATAAAGCAGAAGAAAGTTTAGCACCCAAGGCACCGACTATGAAATCGATTACAGGTCTAGCTGAGATGACGAACACGATCCAGGAGATGATGGACGGTCCTGGACCGATGCCCTCTGCTCCTCAAGGCGACCCAGGCGGCATGCCCCCGGATGGCATGGACGACATGGGCGGCATGGAGGACATGCCCGAAGATCCGATGGGAGGCGGCGAGGGCGACGAAGCTCTCCAGCTGCTGCGCGCCATCAGCAACGACATGAAGCGCATGGCCGACGAGATATCCCCCGAAGAGGATATGCCCGTGGACGCCAGCGCCGATGATCTACTGCCACCGCCCGATGACTACGACATGGAGGGTGGCGAACGCACACAGCCGTCGATGCCGATGGCCACTGGCGCGTAATAGCGCCGTAACGTAAAAATACTGCCATGTACCCCGGTGAATACTCAAACCCGTTGACGCGGGTAACCAACTTCCAGGAGGCATCCGTGA
>CALACF010000138.1 GCA_937890245.1 uncultured Flavobacteriales bacterium | reverse complement strand
CAGGGCTTTGATGTCGCTGTTGAGGTACGAACCGTCACGCTGGGGCGTGGTTGCCCCGGCGCTGGTTGTCGCTACAACCCACCCATCTCCCGCCTCATACTCCCAGAGGAAAGTCGGCTCCACGTCCATGATCGGAGTGTAGATCACGAACTCAGCCGTTTGTAAGGGTCCTATCCGAGTGGGCTGAGTGATCACCTCGAAGATGACGCCAGGCGTGACTATGTTGGACGATGCGAACGGATTGATGGCTGACCGTCCGCGCACCTGGAAGTCAAATGCGGTGGTGCCGCTGTCCGCGTCCATGGCAAGAACCCGCACGTCTGCGTTGGCAGCACCGATGTAGGTCAGCTCGTTGGACGTGGAGGCGTAGGCGTTCACGAGCGTACCACTGTAGCGGCCTGGAACTGATCCAGCGTTGGCTATGGTCCCTTCGCCCAGGTAGACATCGCCCTGAAACCACGCATAGGTCTGGGTTGGCAGCTCAAAGTCGAACGCCTGGATGCGAAGGATAGTCGAGAATGGGAAGGTGGTGTCGTTTGGTGTGGCCGTCGGTGGCGGCACAATCGTCGGCGGGTTGTTCACCGAGATTGACCCTTGAAAGACCTCTGACGTGCCCTCTGCGTCCACCATCATAACGGTGTAGCGAAGCAGGTAGGCGTCGGCAGGGTTTCCGCCCATGTTGATGCGCTTGGTGGTCGACTGAGTCGACGTAGCCGTGACCTCCCCGTCCCACCAGTTCCACACGAATGTGAACGCCTGTCCAGCTGGAAGGTCACCAAACACCTCGAATGTTACGATGTCGCCTATGTTGTTCATTAGGACAAGCTTACAATCTTGGTGATGCTGGTGCCGTCAGTGAAGAACACGACGCATTTCCAGTATTCACCTGCTCCTGGGTAGGCGTTAATCTGCCCGTACATGTCCAAACGATAAGTCGACGACGACGAAATCTGAATGTTCAGGCTCGAAATCTGGTAGAAGGTATTTTTCTGCGTCGCTCCCTGGAAGAGCACCAGGGGGTACCACGGCGCCCCGCCCGGATAATTTGTGTTGGTGGTGTCCCACACCTGCGACCCGTCTGGCGTCGTGGCCAGCGGGTTTCCACCTGACGTTCCTGCTGCGTTTGAAAGGGTGACGAACACTCGCTTTAGGGTCTTGCTTGAAGACAAGGTGAACACACCTGCAAAGTGGAAGTCAGGCGCCGCGTTAGGAGCGAACGTGTACCAGGGTCCAGCCCTGTCGCTCACGGAGTCCAGGTAGCTGAATGCAAACTCCTCTGTCAGGCCGTAGCTGGCCGCTGTGATGACCGAGTCGGTCATCGCCGTCTTGGTAGCGATGGCGCGGATAGTCGACGGCACGGTGAGTGCCAGTGGCACGGTGTAGGGCGTTGACGGAGGCGAAGACGATGTTGAGTTGATGTCGTAAAATATGGCGGCGCCAGCGGTGTTCGTCGCAAGCGTGACGGTGGTCGGCACCACAGCCCCGCTGGCCGGGCTGAAGTAGGGCTGCTCGACCTGGCCAGCCGAGGTAACGTACGTGGCGCTGGACACTGGCGGGGACATGAACCCGGCCGCCGTTGCCCACGCCTTGATCGTGGCTGGCACTGGCACTGAGAATGGCACTGAGTACGTCAGCCTGGTCTGCGAAGTAATCGGGTCTGACCCGTCATCCGTGTAGTAGATGATGGCGCTTCCCTCCGTATTCGCCAGCGTCACCGTCTGCGGCGCCGCGTTGCCACTGGCCGGGCTGAATGTGACCGCATCCAAGACAGGGCATCCACTGCACGAACTTGAGCTGCTGGAGCTGCGTGAAGATGAACTTGAACTGCTCGAAACAGAGCTGGATGAGCTGGATGAGCTGCTGAAGCTGGTACTGATCTCGGAACTGGATGATGACGAACTGAGGCTGGATGATGACGAGCTTGAGCTCGTTCCCTGCATGGCAGGGAAGGCAGCCGTCGTCCCTGCTGGCACAACAAAGTCAGCGTCAACCAGGTGATCCTCGCGGCGAAACGGCGTAGTCGCCGTCAGCATGTTGGCCAACGGCGACGGGGTCGTGAGGGTGTCGTTCGATGGGTAGACCTTTGATTCGTGGGCCTGGTGGATGATCGTGCCATAGCTGTTGATGGTCGCCAACCAGCCGCCTGGGGTCGTACCCGAGAAAGATGTCGTGTGCAACTTCGTGATCGTCGGCTGGGTGCCTGTCGCGGCCAGCGCCACCTCGTAAAGTTCGGTAGCCAACCTGCGCAGCTCGTAGCCGTCAATCGCCAGTTGGCGCGTTGTGCCTCGGGCGGGATCGTCGAAATTATTGGTCCACAGGATGGACAGCACCCACACGCCCGTGATGGGCGCCGTGATCTCGAAATCGAATACGTCCGTGCCAGCTATGCTGTTGCCTGCCATGCCTGCCAAGAGCCGTTTTGACAGGACAACTCCACCGACTGTGATCTCCACGTTGAACCCGTCAAATTCGCGGTCGACCTTGCCTACGTTGTGCGACGTAATGGCCAGGCGGTAGTTTCCAGCTGCGATGCTCGTCGCAGCAACCCCGTTCACAAACGCGATCTCCCCTGCATCCTGGCGGGCAGCCACTGGGGGCACCTGGGCCACACCGAATGCGTTGCTATCCTCCCAGCGGCTGTAGGCGGCTGGCGCCACGGCGGATTCCACGACTTCGCTGTTGGCGTAGAGATAGAGTGGAAGGCTCGTCCTGAACCCGGCTGACGACTTCTGGTAGACCTCGCCGTCTGCGGCCACCGTCAGGGCGTGGGTGAAATTTTGCAGCTCTTCGACCGGCCCGGTGGGGTGCTCAGAGTAGCGGTTGGCCTCCGTAACCGTTGCGTTGGTCAGAAGCACCTCCGCGTCAGATCGGACGCGGGCATTCGTCCCCGACACCAGGGTAGGAGTCGGATTTGTCTCAAGTTTCACCTCGTGGACCACGCCAGTTTCACCCTTCAGCCAGAATCGGTCCCGGTTGGGGTTGGTCTGGGCCATGGCATTCGCCCAGGGGATGACCGTGCCCGATTGCGTTCCTGACCCAGGGAAACCTGTGGCTGTTGAGCCTGTGGAGTGGTCCACTGTGATGTACTGGCCTACGACACCGAGCCATTTCTCGTTCCAGCCGGGCAAGGCCCCATGCTGGTAGGATACAGCTGCCGTGCCTGAAGCGGGCATTCCGAAAAACTGCTGGCCCAGCTTGTAGACTGCCGGGAGTTGGCGGCCACCGCCAACTCCCACTTCCTTGAACCGGCCTTCACCGACGTATTCTCCGTTGGCGGTGTAGCGGTGGACGCGCTTCTCAGCCTTCGTCCTGGTCCACGCTGGCATCGCATCCGGGAACGCCCAGCCGTTGTCGATGACTTTGAGGCCGTGGCGATCCTGGCGATTGAGCGTCTCCAGGTAGACGACCGAGTAGAGTGCCTCGGTGTTTTTGGGAGCGTGGTATCTGATCGCTTCGATCTCGGTGGCCGTCTTGGAACCGTCCCATATGCGCAGGTCATGGATGCCCCACGACCGGTTGCCGCCCCGGATGGTCATCAGCACGTCATCCTCGTCAAATCCGCTCATCGCGGCGGCGGTGGCGCTGCTGGTGACAGCCGTGTCCATATCTCCCGAGTAAGAGGTGACTGACGGGGTGAGTCCGCTAACCACCGTGACGGAGTAGAACTTCCACTCGCCGCTCACTGCCGGGAACGTGACAGCCGTGGCTACGCCAGCGGCGTTCTGCACGGTGCCTGTCATCGCACCTGTGACGTTGTTGAGAGTGAACTGGGCCGGTCCGTAATCGAGCACTATCGAAGAATCCACGCCAGTCTCGATGCCAGCCTTCCACCAGAAGGAGAGGGTCCAATCGTCGCTGGCGAACCGGAATTTGTTCGTCGACACTGCCACGCCGGAGCGAAGGTTCAGGTGCCAGCCCCGGTCAGCGTGCCACACACGGTCAGCTGGCACTACGCCAGCCAGCACCTGAGGCGTCACGAACGACGACACGTCCCTGGCCTCCAAGTCGTCGTCGGGATGCTCGTTGAAAGGCAGCCAACCTACCAGGTTGGTGCGGTGGGCGTCCGCATTGAATGATTGAGGGTCAGCCACGAGCACGCCGTTCACCAGCCCGATATGGTAAAGTTTCCAACCAGCCTGCATCACCACGTCGAGGTCATCGAGCGTGTTGATCATCGACACGTCCTCCGCCGACAGGTCGTTCAGGTCCTTGAACTCACCCGAAAATCCGATAGCCAGCCTCCCTGGGACGTACGTGGCCTCCGCCTGGATTTCGAACACCATGCGTATAGGTGTGTTCTCAGTCGTGATGCCGTAGAGATTCCAGTCAACGCCTGTGTGGTCCTTCAGTGCGATGGCGGACTCGACTGCGTCAGTGGCGTAGTCCGCCACCAGCGGCGTCCGGTAAGAGTCGTCCTCCACCAGCTCACCGCCCGGGGTCAGATCGCGACGCCATGGGTACTCGTCCACTGTCTCGTAGAGCAGCGAGTCGATGTCGACCTCATCCTCTGGTCGGTCCTGGTAGCAGATGGTCTTCGGGAGGAATGTTTCGGTCAGCGTGTCGAAATTATCGAAAAACAGGGTCGTCCCGTCCGTGATGTTCTCCAGGGTGACTGACCCCAGCAGCAGACCGGAGTTGTACGACGGCGACGGTTCGTGGTTCACGCGCACCTTGCCGGTGGCGAGGGCCGCCTGTGTCCAGTCAAACGCGTAGTCGGTGAACGGAGACAGGTAGTCGGCAATGCTCGTGGTCTGAGAGGGTAGTACAGCCCCGTCGTCTACGTCTGTCGTGACCGTGTAGCCTGTACCGGCCTGCCGCTGATTGCCAGCCAGCTGGAGGGTCAGCCGATAATCCTTGCCCGCCTCAAACGTGAATACCTCCTTGGTCAGAAGCGAGCCGTTGTGAGCGGCGGCATCAACACTGGAACCCACCAGGTCCACGTAGAGACCGTTACCTGGAACGAGGTCATAGCCAGATACGCCGTCTCCGTTACGACCGATGAGATCGACGTAGCCGTATTCCACGTCGAAGTTTGTAAACGCCGTGTGGTTGAGCTGTGGGAGCTGGGTCGACGAGGTGCCCGATGACACGATGATGGTCTTGTCAGGCTCAGGCCGGATAACCTCAGTGCCTGCCGCCGCCCAGTGCGCACGGACACGCACGTTTGCCTGCACGCCGTGCGGGAAATTGGCGGTGTAGGCGTGTGTCGTGAAGTTGTAAGTAACGTCTACACTTTCGTTCTCGTCAGAGTAGCGGACGATTGTCGCGTCAGTAGGGTCGATCTCACGGACGAGCATGGCGGAGGCGCTCAGCAGCTCGTATGTCGTCCCAACGACAGTCGTCGACGAGGGAGTGATCTGCTGCACACGGAAAAATGAAGCCGACCCGGCGACACCTGTGATGTCTGTCCAGTTGGAGGTGGTGGCAGTGGCAGTGATCAGCTTGGAGGCGTTTGTCCACGTAACCATGTCTGACGAGTGCTGCACCCTGTAGGTGTACCCAGCCGTCGATGGCCATGCGA
>CALACF010000137.1 GCA_937890245.1 uncultured Flavobacteriales bacterium | reverse complement strand
CCATTACGCATGATCAAATGCGACGAGAGACATTTATGCAGGTCATAGGTCACGGTAGGGAGTAGTGGCAGGTCAGGGAACTGGCCTCTACAGTCTGGGGGACCGAAAGTCGGAGGTTCAAATCCTCTCAGCCCGACAAGTAAATGCGTAGATCGCTTAACTGAACAGCGGCGTGTGATCAGCCGATGGCTGGGGTTTGCAGAGCCGCAATCAAGTCATCAATTTCGGCCTCAGTGTTGTAATAGTGCGGTGCGGCTCGAAACACGACGGGCAGGTTGCGCGCTTCGGCATCGAGGCGGGTGCCAGCGGGCGTTGAGGAGCCAATGCAAATTCCGTCGGCCCGTAGTTGAAGCACCGTTGCCTGCGGATTGAGACCTTCGATGGTGAAGCTCACAATGGCGCACTGATCGGTTCCGATGTCGCGTAGCTGGCAGCCATCGATGGCCAAAAGGGCGTTGCGCAGGTATTGCGCCAACTGCCACGAGCGGGTTTGGATGTTGTCTAGTCCAAGAGCCAGTGCGTAGTCGATTGCTACCCGGAGGCCCGCGCGGAGGGCATAGGAGTTTTCCCAGTTTTCGAAACGACGGGCATCAGTGCGGAGTTCGTAGGCGTCGATTTGCGTCCAGTCGGCTCCGAAGTGATCTAGCATGACCGGTTCCAGAGTTTCAAATGTGGAACGCCGGGCGTACAGGAATCCGGTGCCGCGGGGGCCGCGCAGAAACTTTCGACCAGTGGCACTGAAGAAATCGCACTGCAGTTCTTGGACATCGACGGGCATCTGGCCAACAGCTTGACAACCATCTAGCAGGTAGGTGATGTTGTGTTCGTGGGCAATAGCGCCAACACCCGCCGCCGGATTTACGAGTCCACCATTGGTCGGGATCCAAGTGATGGCGATCAACTTGACGTGCTCGTCAATCATTTGACGAAGAGCATCGAGGTCAATGGCGCCGTCGGTACCACTGGGAATTACGTCGATGATGATGCCATCGCGCTTGGCCCGTTGAAGGTAGGCCACATAGTTGGCGCCGTACTCCGCCTCGCAGGTGAGGATTCGGTCACCGCTGTACAGGGGAAGGGAATAAAACGCCTGACACCACGAAGCCGAAGCATTTTCATGAACCGCGATTTCGTCGCGGTGGGCATTGAGGAGCGTGGCGATCGAGTCGTAGACCCCATCGAGGTATTCGGCTTCCTGAGCAGCAGCCTCGTACCCGCCGATTTTGGATTCCAATGTCAAATGACCCGTAATGGCATCCAGGACCGGTTGTGGCATAAGCCCAGAACCTGAGGCCTGTAGATGGTTCACATATTCGAGCCCAGGGGTCTCGGACCGGATTTTCGTAATATCCATCATTGGTCCGTGCCTGCGGGCATCTAGATTTTATGGGTGGGGTGAAGAGCGGCCTGGTCCTTGACGGCTGGACGTTGCAGCAGTTCGACAATGGTTTCGTCGGCGGTGCCAGCGGCTACCTCCGCAGCGATCAGATCTTCGATGCGACGATCGCTCACAATATCGAAGCCGGCGTCATGAATCATTTGATAGGTACGACTGACTGTGGCGCCTTTGGCATTGAGGTAGCCATCAAGAAACAGTGAGTTGGCCGGATAGAGACA
>CALACF010000136.1 GCA_937890245.1 uncultured Flavobacteriales bacterium | reverse complement strand
AAAACCAGCGTAGGTGAAAGTCTACCGTGGGTTCGAATCCCACCTCCTCCGCCACCCACCTCGGGCAAACACTTCTCTGGCCGCAATGATCGCCAGAATTTTCCGTTATTTTAGAGGGTTATGGCCGTGGTGCTCTGCACTGATTCGGCCCACGCCGTGATGGATATTGCTCTCTCCAGCCCCATTTTCTCTGCACCTCTCGACTGCCTCGATAAGGTGTAAGGCCGTTAACTATACGTAAATGTTTAACAATTTTCGTTCTCCGCTAAGCACTTCGACGCCAGAGATTTGTTTTTCTATGGAACGGAGATCGAACATTTCTCTGTAGCGGATGGCACCGCATTTCGGCGGCCAGATTGAGAAACCTTGTGTTTTTGACCATTTTGAGGTGAACGGAGGTCCAAAATGGCAGAATTTGAACTCGATACCGATCGGCTTGACGATACGGCGCTCGCCATACTCAGCTTGACGCTACATGACGTGAATCGTGTTTGGAAAGGGATCGACTGGGAAATAACGGATCGTCTTCATGCGAAGGGGCTGATCCACGATCCGAGCGGTAAGGCAAAATCGCTCACCTTGACAGATGAAGGCTTAGCTCGAGCCGGAGACGCTCTTGCCGCAATGTTTGCAAAAAGGCGGCCCGAACAGGCGGAGTAACCCGACCTTTGAAGGCCAGGCCGTCCAGTCCTCGACGCCTTACAGATGATCGTTGCGGCTCTCGCCTCGCTCTTGGGTTAGCGCCATTCGTTGTTCCTTCCATTCCAGCGGGAATGGATCCATCAGATTTGCAAGCGTGACGTTCGCTGGCTGTCGACCGTCAACGATGGCATCGACCATATCTGGCGCCAGCAATGACAACCGCATCAAACGTGCCATGTAGGTAAAGGCGATCCCCTCCTTTGCGGCAAGTTCAGAAATCGATGCGAACTCGCCGGACTCGATCATCCGTTTCCAACGGAATGCGCGGGCAAGAGCTTTGACGAGCGTATTGTCTGTTCTCCTTGGACTTGAGGCGCATTCGGGGAGTTGCACTTCTTTGCGCCCGCCGCGTTTCACAACGCGAAACGGGACCCTGACAGTTATGGTGTTGGGTTTGCAGGCGTTTCTTGTCATTCCGCTGCCTCCGCGTTGTTGATGAGCATTTCGCGAGCAAGGTTCGTCAACCCATCCACTCTGAGCCGCACTTTGATGCCGGCTTCCTCGATATCGACGCGTTCGACCATCAGCCCCAAAATGCGCGCCTGTTCGCCTGGGAACAGTTCGTCCCAAAGTGGGTCGAGTTGCATGAGTGCGCTGCGCGCGTCAGCCTCAGAAATCTCGCTGGACTGTTCGGAGGCCGCTTTCCATGTGCCTGCAACGATTTCCGGTTGGCGGAACACGACCCTCAGTTGTTCAATGACGGCGCTTTCGATTTCTCCGGCGGGCACTCGGCCGATCGGGCAAGATCCTGCACCATGCTTCAATACGGTCTGACTGACGTAGTATCGATAAAGCTTACCACGCCGACGCGTGTGGGTCGGAGAGAACGCCGCCCCATCGGGGCCGTAGAGCAAGCCTTTCAGAAGCGCTGGTGTGTTTGCCCGCGTCTTGTTCGCACGTGTGCGAGGGCTTTCCTGTAGGATCGTATGTACCTTGTCCCATGTGTCCTGCTCAAGGATCGGCTCATGCTCTCCAGGGTAGCTCTCACCTTTGTGCACGGCCTCGCCGATATAGGCGCGATTTTTAAGCAGCCGATACAGATACTTCTTGTCCATCCTGTTTCCGTTGGGGGTTCGCAGTCTGCGCCGATCGAGTTGCCGCGCAAGCTCTGTGGCTGAACCGATTTCAATAAACCGGGCGAAAATCCAACGGACATGCTCGGCCTTTTCCTCATCGATGATCAGCTTTCGATTTTCGACGCGGTAACCGTAGGGCGGCACACCGCCCATCCAGATGCCCTTCTTGCGGCTGGCGGCAAACTTGTCACGGATTCGTTCGGCGGTCACTTCACGCTCGAACTGGGCGAAGCTGAGAAGGATGTTCAGTGTCAGCCGCCCCATCGAGGTCGTCGTGTTGAACTGCTGGGTGACGGACACAAAGGTGACGCCGGTCCGGTCGAATACCTCAACCAGCTTGGCAAAATCCGCCAGCGAGCGGCTGAGACGGTCGATCTTGTAGACCACGACCACATCGACCAGGCCGTCCTCGATATCTTGCATCAGAGCTTTGAGGCCTGGGCGCTCCAGTGTGCCGCCGGAGACGCCGCCGTCGTCATATTGTTCGCGGAGCACCACCCAACCCTCGGAGCGTTGGCTCGCGATGTAAGCTTCGCACGCTTCGCGTTGGGCATGGAGCGAGTTGAATTCCTGCTCGAGACCTTCCTCGCTGGATTTTCGTGTATAAACGGCGCAACGCAGTTTGCGCAGGATCGGTTTGTTCATGTCCGCCTCCTGTAATTTTTCAAGCCAAAGAATACCCAGCCATTCCAGCGTGTGCCTGTGATGGCGCGGGCAATTGCGGAGAGCGATTTGTAGGGTCGCCCCTGCCATTCGAAGCCCTCATTGGTTACGGTGACGACGTGCTCGACGCCCTGCCACTCACGAAGCAAGCGCGTGCCCGTGATGGGCACATTGTCCACACGGATGCGCCGCCGCGATGGATCACCGCCGTCCAGATCTTCGCCGAGCTTCTCAAGATAACGAGCCGTCTCAGGCTTTAACCCGCCAAAGGCCAATTCCTGGATGCGATAGGCCAAACGGCTCTCGAGGTAGCGGCGGTTGAAGGGGGGTGGTTCGTGGTCAAACAGCTCCCGCCATTGTTTCTTCAACTCTGTAGTTGGGGTGGTTTTCAGCGCTGCGATGCGCGCAGGAATTTGAGCATGTTCCTTCATGAGTGTTGCTTTCGATTTCGAGGGGCAAAGCGGCGTGGCTGTACCTCGACCCACCAGCGTTCATTTCCACCGTTTTCAGCCGAATTTTCGCATGGGCGCATATTTG
>CALACF010000135.1 GCA_937890245.1 uncultured Flavobacteriales bacterium | reverse complement strand
GTGGCAATCGAAGCGATGGTTTTGATTATGGGAACGCGGGCGCGAATCAGTCCCCCTTTGCGGTGGAAAGCTTCAAGCGCCCCATCGGTGCCATGACCTTCGGCTTCAGGAGCGTAGGTATACACCAACCAGCCAGAGATCAGTCCCCCGAGCATTGGAAGCAGAAACAATAACCAACTGGAATCCATATGCAGGCTGTCGATGTATGAGGCATTTGCAGCTACCGCAACCCCCTCATGGGGTGGGCTGTAGCTGCCGATCCTGCCGAGCATCAAATGGTCGACTGCATTGGTAGCGTAATAGAAAAAGAGCGCCCCACAGCCGGCTACAATGCCGACCAGTACCGCCAGGAACAACAGGCGGAAGCCGGATTCTGAAAAACTGGAACGCAGTGATTTAAGGCCGGGGGGAAAACCAATCAAGGAGAGCTCCGCAGTAGGTGTGTAGGACAACAGTCCTTTTTAGCAAAGCTGCAACAAATCAGCAAGGAATGAATGTCGTGAGGGTGTACGACAAATCTATGGGTGGCAAAATTAAGCCGCCGTACGAGACTCCCAGAAGTCCTCCCAACGGTGGCTCAGCAGGGAGCATCGAAGAGCGATAATATTGTTGGCGCCGTTCACGGTCCAGTGCATGCCTGATTGTTTCAATCGCTGGCCAACAACGGTGCGGCAGCCTGCTTCCATGACACCCGAACCAACAAATAATCCGCGCTTTCTAAAATTAGCATACCGCATACGCTCTTTGTTTTTTTCAAAGTACCCAATCTCTCTTTCGCATAATTCTTTGTCATATTCAGGATGCGATTTCAATGCTTCAATCGCCTCTATAACGGCTTCGACTTGGCCATCATTCAGTTCTATTCGACGCTTTTCCGCCCAAGGATTCTGCTCCTCCTTACTCTTGAAACAGGCACGGGCAATTGCCCAGTAATGTTCGCGCGCATGATATAAATCTACAATCTGACAGGCGCCATGAAACTGTTCCTCCGCAATATTCCAGATCCAAAGGGCCCCGTCGCCAATGACGCAAACTTCACGGGCATTGTCCACTCCACGCCGTTTTGCCTCTGCGTAGAGACGCTTTGCAAATTCGTCAGCCTTTTCTATGGCCCCAATATAACTCGT
>CALACF010000134.1 GCA_937890245.1 uncultured Flavobacteriales bacterium | reverse complement strand
CAGTGCAAGCCCAAATCGAGGTGTCGGCCTGAACGTTGGCGCTGACTTCAGGGAAGTTTGAGGCGGGCGATCCATTGATTGTCCATGCAATGGCCGCGGCGCCTTGCACGCTGGCCGTGAGCGCCAGCAGGTCGCCCGTGCAGAGGGCTGTGTCCGATGGAAGGGTCAGCGAAACGTCGCCTTGTGCCACAATTTGCAGCGCGTCCAAAGTGGTCTGACAGCCCGCGGCGTCTTCCACCGTGAGCGCGTAGTTGCCCGCGGCGAGGTCGGCGAGGCTGGGGCCCGTAGCGAGGAACGCGCCGTCGAGGGTCCAGTTGTAAATAAAGTCTCCCTGGCCTCCGCTTGTTGAGACGGTAATCCAGCCATTCGCGTCGCCTACGCATGCGGGACGCACCAAAGTATCAATCGAAATTTGAAGTGCGGCTGGGGCGCTGACCTCGACCGCCATTTCCACACTGCAACCCGCTTCATCTGTGGCCTCAACCCAATAACTGCCCGCGCCCAAATTCACGAAACTCGACGGCGCTTCGAATTCGCCATCGGCTGGGTCGATGGCCCACGTGACCGCCCCCACCGCATCGTTTGCCTCGAGAAAAATAGCACCATCCTCATTTTCGGCACAGTTTGCCGGTGTGGACGTGGCCGTGATGCCCATGGTGCTGGCAGGGTTGATGTCAATTGTGTCGCGGAATACGCAACCGGCGTCGTCCATGAGGGCGTACGGGTACGCGCCGGGTAGCAACTCCCCTAGGCTGGCCGTGTCCGCCGCGCCTTCTACGACTAGAATCCAGTCGCCAGCGGCGCCGGTAACCTCAATCCAGGCCGCACCGGTGGACTGCCCTTGGCAGTCCGGTTGGAGCGCGGTGTAGGTTGCGCCAATGTTTGAGAGTGGCTCGACTTCGAAGGTCGAGTCGATGATGCATCCCGCGCTGTTTTGCAAGCCGACCGTGTAGATGCCGGCGGGCAAAATGAGTTGGCCTGTTGCATTGCCCACGATCAGGCTGTCCGGGAGCCCGGAGAGGACCATCAAGCTGTCTGTGGCCGCGCTTTGGACGACGGCCCATTCAACCAGTATGCTATCCCCTGTGCATGCCAATTCAGGGATGCTCAGCGACAATTCAGCGAGCTGGGGCGCCGCCAGGTTCAGGGCCGTGTCACCCGAGCAACCCGCTTCGTCCGTCCAAACAATGTTGTGCGGGCCCGAGGCGATGTCACTCCACTCGATGAGAGCACCGGGCTGCAACGTGGTGGGGGCTGCACCGTCGAAGACGAGCGAGAAGTCGCCAGTTCCGCCCGCAAGTGACAAGGCGAGCATGCCGTCGCTTCCGCCAGTACAAACGGGGGGCGTCCAGTTGATTGAAGGCGCTACCGGGTTGGGCGCGGTTATGTCAATTGCTCCGGTGTAGCTGCAGCCCTGCACGTCTTCAATCGTGAAAGAGTGGGTGCCTGCGGCGACGTTTTCGTGAAGCAAGTCGGTCGAGCCATCGCCCCAGCTGACGGTGTAGTCGGGAGAGCCACCGCTTGGTATCAGGAGCGTTCCGCCGTCGGAACCGCCCGGACATGTGGCGGCCCAGCTGCTATCGGAAGCCGAGAGGGCTGGGGGATCGACCAGGTCGACCACTACAGAATCGGTGCACCCACGGTCGTCGATTGTCCAGCCTGTGTAGGATCCGGAAGCCAGATCGATGTAGGGTTGCTCGAGCGGACCCAACGGCCCATTGATGCCTAGCTGAATGGGGTCGCTTCCGCCCGTTGTGACCGCATTGAAGGCGCCATCGAGATGACCCGCGCAAGATGGGTGCGTGGTCTCAAGCGTCAGGTTGAGCGAGGCGATGAGGCCGACCGAAACAACCGAGTCCGCCAGACAGCCGGCGCCGTCCGACATGGAGATGGCATACGCTCCGGGCGCCAGACCGGTGGTGTCAGCCGAAGTCCAAGTCCCGCCTGCTCCGGCGCCCGTCCACGAAAACGGAGCGGTGCCGCCCTCCCACGTGATGGCGATTCCGCCAGGCGAAGTCTCACAGGCCAAATCGGTGACAGCCACGCTCCAAGTAAACGGATCGGGCTGGGTGACCGTCGCGACGAGCTCGACATTGCAGCCCGCATCGTCTGTCAAAGATGCCGCGTAGTCGCCCGATTGCAGGCCGGGCCAGTACGCAGTCGCGGGATCGGGCGTGGCCTCAGGTCCGCTTTCCAGGGCGCCGTCCAAGGTGAGCAAGAAGGGGGCGGTGCCGCCAGATGCCTCGAGTAAAACCGCGCCCAAATTGATGCCATCGCATGACTCTGGGATGACCGTCACATCCAAAGCGAGGGCGTCCGCCCCGTCGACCCACAACGTGTCTAGCAAGTAAGTGCAGCCCGCCGCATCCATCAATTCAGTGATATAGAATCCAGGCGCCAGGCCCGTGCGAATCAATGCAGGCGCAGGCAGCGACGGCGCATCGAGCCACTGGGCTTCAACCGCTGGACTGCCACCGGAGGGATTGATCACGATGGATCCGTCCGCCAAGCCAAAGCAGCTGATGCCCGTGATGTCGGCTACCCCGGCCAAGGGCTCCGGCGCCGTGATACTGAAGATCGTGTCAAAGCTGCAGGCCGCTGCATCCACAACGTTCAGCGCGTAATCGCCCGCGGAAAGCGCACCCCACAAGCCGCCGTCGATAGGCGATGTAGGCGCGTCTTCCGCCGTGAGCGTAAGCGTGTAGCTGGGCTGTCCACCCATTGGAATGGCCGAAAATGAGACCGTTTCTCCCGCACAATTTGGGGCAGACCAATTCAGCAATGCCGACAATGGAGCCGCAGCTTCAATGACAAGCTCAAGCGTGGCCACACATCCAACCGCATCTGTGCACAAGCCGCTGTACGTGCCTGTTAAAAGGTTTGAAATACTGGCAGATTCCCAGATCGTGACGCCGTCCGTCCAAGTTGTGGTCAATCCACCGGTTCCGCCTGTCGGCGAAGCGCTGATGGCGCCGTCATCGCCGGCGCAGCTCACGCCGGTAACAGTCGCAGAAAAATCGATCGGCTCCGCATCGGCCAAAACAACGGATGCCGTTGCCGTACAGCCCGTGTCGTCCATAACCCCTGCCTCGTACACCCCGGCAATCAAATTGGTGATCGAAGGACCGATCGAAGGGCCGAGTGGCCCGCTCCAAGCGTAAAACCAAGGAGCCGTTCCGCCTGTGGCAGTAGCGGTTGCCCAGCCCGTTGATTCTCCCGCACAAGGCGGAGACAGCGCGTCGATGGTGAGCGTCAACGCATCGGGCGACGTGACAACAGCGGCGGAATCCAGCGTGCAGCCCGCCTCGTCGAGCAGGACCACGCCATACGTTCCGGCGCCAACGCCAGTCAGCACAGCACCGGTCGTTCCGTCTTCCCAAACAATGTCAATGGCGCCTGTTCCGCCCGAAACCGAGGCGACCACAACGCCCGTTGACTCGCCGTAGCAAGTAGGCGGCATTACATCGAATAGCACGGCCAATTCCGGGGTTTGCTCAACGTTGATGCTGCCGCTCCACGCACATGAATTGGCATCCGTGATCGCGATGGAATAGATGCCGGCCGCCAGGTTCTGAAGGCTCAATCCCGTAGCAGTCGAAGCGTCGGGGAGCGTCCACAGCGGGGTGTATTCGAGGGTTCCGCCGATGGGTGAAACAGCCACCGCGCCATTGGACTCGCCCGTGCAAGCGGGGGAGATGGCCAGAAGTTCCGCCGTCAATTCAGCGGGCTGAAGGACGTCGATGGCACCAGCGCCTGAACAGCCTTGGTCATCTGTGACGGTCACTGTGTAATTGCCCGCTGGTAAGTCATTTTGGGCGGACCCGGTGGCAGTCGAAGCGTCGGGGAAAAGCCATGTGTAGATGATAGGGGGCAAGCCGGGCGCTGCCGCCGAAACGGAACCGTTGGACTCGCCCCAGCATTGCACAGGGGTGCTCGTCGAAGTCACCGCCAATGGCGCCGCCTCTACAATATCCAGTGACGTCCAGGCCTCACAACCTCCAGCATCTGTGGCGGTCACCACATACGTCCCAGGCGAAACGTCCGCAAGGTCAGCCACCACAGGTCCGTGATCCCACACAAACGTAAATGGCGCACCCGACCCGCCAGAAGCACTGGCCGACAGCGTTGCGTCATTCACCCCTTCGCAGGTCTGCGGCGTAGAAGAAATGTCTACCGTCGGGTAGGGAATGGACAAGGTCACCTGGGAAATCGAGCCACAGCCCAAATCGTCTACCACGCTAACAGCGGTCGTGCCCGTACACAGGCCCGTTGCTGCATCGCTTGTTTCCAGCGGGTCGTGGACCCAGCTGTACGTGTAGGGCTCGGTTCCACCGATGGCCTGGACCACAGCGGTTCCGCCGCAAGGGTCGTCACACGTAGGCGGTGTCGATCCGATTTGAAAGATGGAAATCGGCGGGGGCTCCTGCACGAAAACGAAGTCGGGAACAGGACAGCCAGGGACGAAAACACTGTATGTTCCCGGGCCCATGCCTGTCAGAACGGAGCCGTACAAGGTGTCGGTTCCCGTGACCCAAAAGACGGCGGCCGGGTCCTCGCCAATCGGGACCGTCACAGATAGCACCGCATCATCCGCTCCCGAGCAGCTCACGCTTTGAAGCTCCGAGGCTGTTGGTGGGCATTGGGATTGAAGCGCAGCTGGTTGCAAAAAACCGAGCGCGCCAAACAACCCGAGCAGGGTGCAAACAGCGACGAATGGGCGGCAGCATTTCATTTCTCAGCGTTTACGCGAAAAACCGCGTTCTAGTTTCAAGACGTTTGTCATTGGAAAGCGGCGCAGGGTATATAGTTGCGGCGGCGCGAAGAGCAAGCCTTGATTCCTATGACAATTTCATGCGTCGATGGCGCAGCCGTGGCCAGCCCCGACACGTTCCAGTCGTATGCGTAAGCAATTGTTACATAGTCAAATACATCGAATGTAATCAACCCCATCATCGCACTTCCACTGCGATAACCCAGCCCCGCTTGCACCACTCCGCGGAAGTCAAACATGCCGACGAGATCCACCGACGGAACGGAGCCGCCCGTGAGCTTCATCATGCCCGATGGGCGGAAGGTCACGTTTTCATTCATTTCCATCGAAGAGCCGCCGTACAAACCCACATGCCGCTGGAGCTCGGTGTCGAGGCCCCAGTTGCTGACTTTTGAGCCCGTCAAATGTTGGATGCTCAAGCCGTAGAAGGTGTAACGATTGTGGACGTGGATGCCAAAATCGATCGTTGGGAAGAGGATTTGGGAGGAGTTCAGCTGGATGGCGGGGTCGTTGCCCGCTTGGAGATCGGGCATGACCAGGTCGCCAAGGGCGAGGCGATATTGGGCGAAGCCCACTGCCGCGCCCGCTGCGATCCGCCATTTACGGTTGAGTTGCATGTTGATGGAGTACGCCACGTTGACCGCCGTGAAGCTGTACGGGCCCGCCTTGTCTTCGACCACCCGGCCGCCAATCCCGTGGATGATATCACCGTCCTCGAATAGCAGGCCGTTGATGTTCATGAATGAGGTCGTTGGTGCGCCGTCGATGCCAGCCCACATCTGGCGGTAGCCGGCCTTGAGCTCGAGGCATTCGCCTGCGCCTGCAACGGCTGGGTTTTCCTGGAAGTAGTTGAAATTCCAGTTGGAGCGGACGGGCATCTGCTGTGCCGAGATGCTCGAAATACTGGCGAAGACAAGCGCCGACGCGATCAGCGCGAGGGAGGGCTTGGTGGTCATGTAACGATTCATGGCGATTAACGGATGATGGCGACGTAGCCGACTTCAGATTCGAGATTCAGCGTCGGGTCGTTCAGTTCGATGGCGTAGTAATATGTTCCCGATGGCAGAACACCCCCGCTGTTACTGAGACCATCCCAAGAAGAGACATAGCCGATTGATCGCCAGACAATCTGTCCCCAGCGGTCATAAATGCGCACACGAACCTGGTCAAATGCCGCGATGCCCCCGATGTTCCACAAGTCGTTGATGCCATCGCCATTGGGCGTGAAACTGTTCGGCACCTCTATGGGTGAGCCAATCGTAATCGTCACTGCATCCGATACTTGACAATCTCCTATCACCCCATCAACGATGTAGCTGATGGTCTGGTTCGGCGTAGCAACCGGTGCCGCTGAGGTGGGATCGTCGAGGTAGAATTCTGGAGACCACACGTATCCAAAAACGGGGTCACCGCCGCTGGCTTCAAGCGTAATCGAGGCGCCCGGAACGAGATTGGCATTGCAACAAGCATCGATCGTTACCCCTTCCCCAGTCAACTCAACCACCATAGCACAAAGGGTGTCCAGCGGATTGTGCCGCGTGCCGATGATCAGATGATACTCCGTATCATGCTCGAGAATCTCCGT
>CALACF010000133.1 GCA_937890245.1 uncultured Flavobacteriales bacterium | reverse complement strand
GGTGAACAGCACGGGCTGCTCACCCGTGTAGTCACGGTGTGGTTTGTTCAACTGCTGCCAGACCACGCCAGCACCGGCTAAACCAACGGCACCCACAATCAGACCCCACTTAACAGCTTTGTTCATTCGACAAGTTTAGCCCCAAAAACAGTAGGCCGGCTTCCCGTTGGAAGCCGGCCTACAAACCAAAACCTGTCTAGTCGATGCGCTTTCGCGCAAGCCATTTGTTTGATGGCAAGTTGCACGTGGACTTATTCTAGAGCGATGAGCATTGTTTTCGACGGCAATGACTTTTGTCATCGCTTCGCCCATGCCAGTTGTTATAGGCCGAGACCTGCTGTGATGCCGAAGCGAACAAATGGCCCGGTGCGATGCTCAAGCATGGTCTCTGTGCGGAATGAGGCATCGGGAAGAATACGTTCTTCAAACGCCTGTTTAGCAAGCACTTCCTCTCCATCGGAAAGCCCGCCAAGGAAATCCCAGCTTAGACCCAGGTTTCGAAACTCCGGTCCAACAAACAGCTCAAGGGAAAGCCCATTGTCCGCGACCCATTGGAATCCCACCAACAAACCGGCTCCGAGATGGGTCCGCGTTATGTCTAGCTCCACGGGTTCATTGTAAGCCCCAACTGGGTACCCTGGATCTACCACCAGTTCCTCTTCCACATGGAGAACGCGTTTTTCAAATCGAGCATAACCACTCAGATACACACCTTCAGGGACGCCACCGTTGTTCCACGCATAACGCCGAATTTCTGGCGTAATTCCCCAGCCCGAATTTTCCAAAATCGAATTAGAGGTTAGCACAACCTCTTCATTCGTCGTCTCGTTCCAGTAAATGTTAGTGGCGTCTGAGTTCTCAACCCAACCAATGCCGTTCAATCCTATCAAGAACGTCGTCTCATGGTCGATCACCTTTTCATACAAGATCTCGTATCTGCCTTGGACAAAATCCGTCAGATTCAACTTGATCATCGATTCCTGCTGGGGTTCTGATTGGGCGCAAACAACCGTAGAAAATAAAATGACCGAGAGGAGGAGGTGGAGGTGGATAGCATACTTCATACCCTGCAAACCTAGCCCAAATCAAGCGGATTCTCTGCGGTAGACCTCTTCAAAGGCTGAACGGCGAAGAAAAGCGCGCAGCCGCCAGATGGCCTCCTCCTGAAACTTCAGAAGGTCCGTAATTTCATGGGCCGTGACCTCGTCGCCGCCGTGTTGGGCCGTCGTAATAATCTCGCGCTCCATGCGGATGATTTCCGAGAAGCCATCACGGATGATCCGTACGGCGACGCGTTGGCCTACACTGCCATCCACCTCGTTCAAGGTAGCATAGCGCAGAAATTCTGAGAGCTTGCAGTAGGGCTTGCCCTCGAGGCAGAGGATACGCTGGGCAATACGAGCGGCTGCGTCCGAGCAATGTTCAATGTGCGTATCGAGGGCTTGGTCGATGCATAGGAACTGCTCGCCCCAGCCGTTGCGCTGAATGCCCGAAGCATTGGCACACATAATCTGGAAGTTGCAGAGAAGAACGTTTAGTGGGTCGATCAGGCGGTCAGCCCATTCCCTGTCGAGTTGGTTGGAAAGGATGTTCATCATACACAAGTTCGCCCCACTATTGCCCGTCAGCCCTGCATATCATCAGTACCACCACTGATATTTATCAGCGCAGATAGAGGCCGTTAAAAAAAATCGGCGAACTTGTTATTCGAAACCTGACCTGCATCATGAAACTCCGCAACCTCGCCTTGGCCTTCACAGCCCCCCTCGCCCTTTTCATCTTCTCCGCCAATTCCAATGGAGTGGCGCATGAGCAAAACAAGGACCGAACCGGCGCGCCTGGCAGCCAAAACACGTGTCAATCGTGCCACGTCAACGGAAACTTCGGACCCCAAGCGGCGATGTTTCTCATCGACGAGCAAGGCGTGGTCGTGAACGAATACCTCCCCGGACGCATCTATATTCTCCAGACGGTCGTCACAGCAAACGGCAACCCAGCTGGATACGGCGCCCACGGTACTGCGGTCTTCGCCGACGGTTCCAACGCAGGTACGTTCAACGACCAGGACAACGACGATTACATCTACCTCGACAACGTCAGCGGCCGCCACATTTTCGAGCAGAACGAACTGAGCCCCGCAAACACCTTTGAAGTGGAGTGGGTCGCTCCGGAAACGGGCGCCGGCGAAGTCGGATTTTTTGTCGCCACCATTGCCGCCAACGGCAACGGACAATCAAGCGGTGATGCCTTTTCCGGCGCACAGCTCACCATGACCGAAGGCATCGATTACGTCGAGAACACCTCTGTCATTGTTGCGCCTGCCATCGTTACAGGGCTCTGCAGCATTGAGAGCGGTTCCGTACAATTTCTCTTGGCCCAAAGCACACGGGTTCGCGTGCTCAATATCTCAGGCCGGATCCACCTCGATGGCCCACTGGAAGCTGGCCCGCAGCACTTGGTTCTGCCTTCTGCGGGGATCTACATCCTTCAAGCGGGCCAATTCACTCAGCGCTTCAGCATCAAGTAACCACTGTGCTCAACGCCTTCGGGCAAGTGGAGCACGAAATAGAGCGTGCCTTCGGCCACGCCGTCGCCGCGCCAGTTGTTCTGATAGTTGTCGGTCTCGTAAACCACCTTGCCCCAACGATCGAAGACGCTCAACGTGTTGCCCGGGTAAAGCTCGATGTTGGTGAAGACCAAGAGGTCATTGAAGCCGTCATTGTTTGGCGTGAAAATATTGACCAGCTCTACGGAGCAGGGCTCAATTTCAACGGTGTGCGCGTCGCTGTCGCCGCATAGACCTAGCAGGTCGTGATGGATCGTGAGAAAGCCCACGCCCGCGGCGTTCAGATTTACATTGCCCGTCACCGAGTCGATGCAAGCAAGGCCCGCTTCACAGTCCGTCCACCAATATCCGTCGGGCCACAATACGCCGGGCTGCCAGAAATTGGCACCGATACACAGCGCGTCAGGCATTGTAATTTCAGCATTGCGCTGCTCGAGCACGAGCAAGTCAACGGATGCCATGTCACTGCAAACGCCATCGATGAAGTAACTCACCTCAAATACGCCGGGACCCGAGTTGTCCGGATCAAAGGTGCCACCAGCCGAAATACATCCGCCGCAATCCGCTGACCAAGTGCCCCCCATTTCCACTGAATTCATACCCACTGAAGCGCCTGATTCACAGAGGTCCTCCGGCGTCACAATCGACGCATCGACCGCATCGAAAACTGAAATCGTGATTTCATCGTCAACTGCACAGCCGTGGTTGTAGGCCAGTGAAACTGTATGCGCGCCCGGCCCTGCATTGGCCGGATTAAAGACGCCAGTGCTCAAAATGCAATTGCCACAATCTGAATTCCAATTCAGCGACGGCACGGAAGCCCAGCCACTCGCAGCGAGCGTATTCACCGAGTACACCAGCTGCACTGTGCCTTCATTGATACACATAGGTTGAACCGCAGTCACATCAACTGAGAGCTCTGGGAGCAAGACCGTTTCAAAACTGGTCTCAGCAAGGCAAGTCCCATTGACCACTGTGTAAGTGAACGATGCGTTGCCAGGCGGCGCAGCCATCGGATTGAAGAGTGAATCAGTCAAACCCGGTGTTGCACTCGACCAGGATCCGCCCAAGACGTCTGTGAAAAAGAGCAATTCGCCGGGAACCTGACAAATCTCCGCGGGGATACTGCTCGATGTGATTTCCGGCCCGGCATCGACGTCCACTGTTGTGGATGACGAAACAGAGCAGAGGGTTTCAGGAGAAAAAGTAACTTCAAACGTGCCCCAACTTGGGAAGGTGAGCACCCCAGAATTCTCATCGATACAACCGCCACAATCCGCAGACCAAGTGCCGGGAAGATCTGATGCCAGCTCTACCCAGCCGTCATTTTCACAAATGGTCATCGGATCGCCGAGGTCTCCAGAAACAGGTTCGGAGACCTCGATGCTGACCGTATCTGCACCGATGCAAAGCGCACCCACCGCGTACACGACCTCGTAGCTTCCCGTGCCAACAGACGGGTCAAAGATTCCAGCCTCAGTCACGCAGTCCCCGCAATCGGCCGACCAAGCACCACCAAAAGGCGAGCCGCTCAAGTCAACAGGATCACCAAACGGGCACAGATCACCAACTGATGCCGTGTTAACCTGCGGTGTAAACGCTACCTGGATGGTCTCCGTTTCTGTCACTTCTCCGCAATCGCCCGAAAGTGTGTAGGTCACATCCAAAGCGCCGGGAGCTAACTGCGATGGGTCGAGCATCCCATCGAAGTCGATGCAGCCCAAGCAATCCGCGGTCCAAATTCCGCCACCCATTTCCGGATTCAGCGGCGTGAGGCCCTCGCCTGTACAAAGGGTCACAGGCGCGTCAAAAACAGCCGTCGCAGTCTCTGCTGCATAAACCACCAGCACCGTGTCCATAAAGGCAAACGCCGCCGTGTCCGGCTCCTCCGGCTCAGGTATGCACATGGCATCCAAGGTAATCGAGCCTTGGAAGAGAATGTTCGGGCTGGAGCTTGACCAGCCGTTCATGATGTTCAGATCCCACAGTCCGTCGCCGCCAAGACAAAAATCTTCGATCGTAAATGAGGCATTGTACGTTCCGCTGAACGTCGTATTCCAATTGCTCGGCCAGTCCCCGATCTCCGTTCCAGGCAGGTCGACATTGAAGCCCGTCACCATCGCGCATTGGCCTGATGGGTCGCACAGGGTGAGCGACAAATCCCCGGGCCAACTTGCGCCAAATCCGCCGGGCCAGTTCACCGTCACACTAAAGCCTGTGATCAAACCCGCGTACGAGAAGGTGGTGGTTTCCACTTCATTTGCATTCAAATTCTCGCTGAAGGACATGGTGGTATCGCACACCGACGACGGGTCTCCCACACAGACTTGCGCTGCGGGTTCGATCTCTGGAAAATTGATGCCGACCACGTATTCCACACTTTCCGTCGGGCACACCTCAAGCGAATCACCCATTCCTACCACTACGCCATCAACCAAATAGGTCACTTCCGTCTGGGTCGCTCCGTTGGGAGTGAACTGCCAGGCCAAATCGTTGATGTCAAACTCGCCCGCATCAAATCCGTCGGGTGCCATGCCATTGTTGGGCGACCCCTGGATGCCGACAATGGCCGGGATGCAGCCCGCAAATTCATCGATGTGGATCTCCACAATGTTGGTCGTCTCGTGCAACACGATCTGCGATGTTAAAACCCCTGGGCTACACGCCGTCAATGGCATGGCCTCGAACGACAACACGAACTTTCGGCACGGCGCCTCGCCGATCACAGCGTAGCGAATCTCACCGCCGCTGTTGCCGACATAGCCAAACGGCGCCCATATGGCTGGCGAGGGAAGACTTGAGCTGCCCACCCCTTGATTGGGATAATTCGGATTGTCATCATACCCCGTATTGAAAACGAGGTAGCCTTTGCGGTGGGCCTTCAGCGCAAAATAATCACTGCCGTAAAACGAGAATGGAAACCCGATTCCCATGGCATCCGTGTAGCCTTGAGCATTTGTCTCAATCAGCGTCCCGACCCCCGTGGCCATTGGCATTGCAAAGCCAATTGAGTCCAGGTCGTACGTACTCGTTTCCGCAGCCCGCTCAAAATCAGGGAAGATGGTCGTGCAGCCACCATCACAGCCTAGCTGTACGGTGTCTGGCAAGTAGAGGAAGTCACAGCTTGCGTCTTGTGCATGCAGCGTAAAGCCCATCGTCAGGGCAACAACTGCTAGAAAAAACGCCGGGATTTGGCCAAAAATTTGGTTCAAGGTCATGTGGCAAATTAACGCATTTGCGAACACCTACACAGTCAACCTTGAGGGTGACATCTTTCTGCAGATCAAATGCACCAATTCGGCGCAAAATTTGCACCTTCCCCGAACGATTCCCACCCCTCCCCCATTTGCAGAACAACCTCGATTTGGAACACGACCGCAACATCCACAGCTCTGGCGAAAAGATCTTTGCACTTTCAGCGATAGGCCAATCCATCCAGCAAATGCTCGATCAGAAAACGGGCGGAAAGGCATTCTGGATTCGGGCAGAGATTAGCAAGGTCGTCGCGGCCCGCTCCGGCCATTTCTATCTCGACCTCGTCGAGGAGGTGAAGGGCCGGCAACAGGCAAAAATGCGCGCTTCAATTTGGAAGGGCACCGCGTCAAAAATCCAAAAAGACCTGGGCGGAGAATTTGAGCAGGTCCTCCAAAACGGCCGCGAAATCGTATGCCAGGCCCAAGTCACCTTCCACCCCATCCACGGCTTCTCGCTCAATATTCAGTCCATCGATTTGGGTTCTATGCTGGGCGAACTCGAGCGCCGCAAGCAAGCCACACTCGCGACCCTGCGGTCAGAAGACGCCCTCAACCGCAATAAGCAATGGCCGCGCGCCTTGGCGCCCCAACGCATTCTGCTGATCGCATCACCCGATACGGCTGGGTACTGCGACTTCATGGCACACATCGAAGACAACG
>CALACF010000132.1 GCA_937890245.1 uncultured Flavobacteriales bacterium | reverse complement strand
AGAGAGCGTGAGCTAGTCCCCAATTCCTGTACCACCAGCGGCGCGATTTAAGATACTGCCGGGTGGCCGCCCTGGTCGGGCAATGCCGGGAATTGGTGATGGTGCGAGAGACTGGTTGGTCAAGCCGCGTGCTCGTAAACGCTTTGCGGCGTCTTGCCGCCCAGCGATTGGTGCGGCCGTTGCGTCGAGTAGAACTCCATATAACGCTCAAGCCCTTTGAATAAATCGGCCGTTGTTTCGTAGGCCTTGAGGTAGATGTCTTCGTATTTCAAACTCCTCCAAAATCTTTCGATGAACACGTTGTCGATCGCCCGTCCCTTGCCGTCCATGCTCACCTGGATGTCTCGCGATTGGAGCACTGCAAGGAAGCGATGGCTTGTGAATTGAACACCCTGGTCGGTGTTGAATATTTCTGGTTGATGGCCTGAAGTCTCCAAGGCATCTTCCACCGCGTCGATGCAGAATGAACTCTCCAGCGTGTTGGAAAGACGCCACGAAAGCACATGCCGGCTGCACCAGTCGATGACCGCTGTGAGGTACATAAATCCTTGCTCCAGGGGAATGTAAGTGATGTCCGTGCTCCAGACTTGATTGACTCGCTCGATCTTCACGCCACGCAGCAAATACGGATACACCGAGTGTTCTGGATTGCGCAGCGTTGTCCTTGGACGCTGGTAAATTGCGACTAAATTCATCAGATTCATCAATCGTCGAACTCGCTTGATGTTGACGTTGTGCCCTTGAAGGTTGAGCCATTGGGTCATGCTCTGACGGCCCATGTGCGGGTGCTCCAAGTGCTGTTGATCGATCAGTTTCATCAGCATCAAATTTGTCGGTGACTCGCTGGCTGGCTCCATGTAATAGGTGGAACGTGGAAGACCAAGAAGCTCGCACTGACGACGGACGCTTAGCGAAGCGTGATCTGGATCAACAAGCGATCTCAAGGATTCAGTCGAATGCTGCAGCTTTTTTTTTAACCCATTCGAGCTCCATCTTCAGACGCCCAATTTCCTCGAAGAGTGCCGATTCTCGTTGCTGAAATTCTTGCTCGCGTGAGCCCTTGTAATCTCTTTCGAAGATCTCTGGAGCTGCCTCGATGAGCTTCTTCTTCCAGGCTCCGACTTGCGTGACGTGAATCTTGAACTGAGTAGATAGCTCGCGTGCTGTCTTCTGGTCCTTGACTGCCGCAAGGGCAACTTTCGCTTTTTCTTTGGCGCTGATGATTTTACGTCGTTTGGCCATGAATCTCTCCTTTGATTCGGGGGCAATGTACGACCAGGAGGCTACCAGGAAAAATGCTTTCAAATCTACCTTAGCTGGTGGTGCAGGAATTGGG
>CALACF010000131.1 GCA_937890245.1 uncultured Flavobacteriales bacterium | reverse complement strand
TAGAAAAGTTTATCATGCTGCCGCAAGTGCAGGAGATTGTACCTTACTCCGCCAGCCACATATGGCGTCTAGAGCGCGCGGGCGAGTTCCCACAAAGGGTCCGCCTTGGCGGGAATAGAGTTGCCTGGCTTCAGTCCGAAGTGAGCGCCTGGGTTCAGGGCAAGGTCACATCACGATCTGATAGCACCCAGCTTCATAATTCAAAGTAAAACCCACGGCGCGATGACCGTGGGCTAGCTTGGCGTGTAATGTTGGAGTTACAGCTGAACTATACCTGATTGTGTCTCGCGCCTCAAGTGAAAGGTGCTGAAAATGCCCGCTCCCTGCAAGATAGAATTAGTGGCTCAAGCAATGGGCCTCACACCCTCGAGTAAAAAGCAAAACGAATTGCGTTACGGGGCAAAAGGATCGCTCCTTTTGAACTTGGCCGATGATTGCTTCTACGATTTTGAAGCACAGATCGGTGGTGGTGTTTTACAATTCATAATTCACAAGGATTATGCGGCCAATGAGCGAGACGCAGTACAATACCTTAAAGACCATGGCCTCATCTCTGATTTTTCCACCACAGCTAACGGGAGCAACACTGAGCTGCGGCACCACATTTATGTCGATGAACACAGTAATTGGTTGAGGAAAGCAACTAAGTTCACAAACGATCAATGGCGCCAATACCGGTGGGAAGATGAGCAATGGAAACCCAAGGTTACTGGGGTTCGCAATGTGCCCTACGGCCTCGACCGACTGCATGACGACAACAATGACGAATTATGCTTTGTCCTCGAGGGAGAAAAGGATGTGGAACGGGCCTGGCACAATGGCTTTACGGCGACTTGTAACGTTGGAGGCGCTGGAAAGTGGGCCAATGATCTTAACCAGTATTTGGTTGGGAGAACTGTTTGCATCGTTCCCGACAACGATGAAGCGGGCAGTAAACATGCACAAAAAGTCCAAGCATCGCTGCGTTCATCTGGCATCGACTGTTTCATCTTTTGGGATTACAAGGATGGTCTAGATGTAAAAGGCGACTTTTCCGACTGGATGGACGCCAATCACAATGATTTAAAGAAATTTCGGAGCCTAGCCGAAAGCGCGGCAAAGGCCCCGCGACAGGTAGAGAAGCCCCCTGAATTCGAGGCAATGCCATCCGGATCATTATCCAACAAAAAACCTACCGAGGACGAGCTTGCGGACATCGTTCTGCAGG
>CALACF010000130.1 GCA_937890245.1 uncultured Flavobacteriales bacterium | reverse complement strand
TACGCCATCATCTTCGACGGCTCAGCCACCTGTATCCGCTTCCAGCACAACTGGCTGTACAGCCTGAGTTCTCCTACCATTGCTTGGGTCAACGCGCATCTTGACCACTTCCTGTGGGTTCCGATTTATACCAATGAAGCGCACGCCCTTGACCTCGAAAACTGCGCTTCAAACTGCCCAGACCTTCCAATTACGGGGCCCAATGGTTCCTACTTACAACAGCACGTCACATACGCAGACCGCATAGCTGCAGCCGCCATGACCTTGGAGTACATGGGCCAAGGCAACACGGGTGGCTTTGGTTTTCCATTCAATCATCTCTGGCTTGACAACCCGGACAACAGCGTCTTTCTCGAGTTTTTCAAGCGACCTGCCGGTGTGGTTATCGTTGACTGCGATGGCGTAGTGGTTGCTCGAGACGATTGGTTCGGAGATTTCTTTTCTGATCCAGCCCACTTGACCATGCTCGAAGCGTGGGCCTCTACTCCGAGTACTGAGATCAACTTGGACTGTGGTTTCAATTCTACTACATTCTCACTGTGTCCTATCGGCGCAGTCGATTCGGATGAAGACGGTGTCTGCGACTTTCAAGAAATTGAGGACGGGTTCGACCCGCTTAACCCTTGCGACCAAGCCGGCAACCAATTCTTCGACACCGACCTCGACGGATACTGCACGGCCTGGGAAGAATGGATGGGCTGGAACGACATGGCCCCATGTATCCCCGACGGCCAAGACACGGACGGTGACGGCCTGTGCGATGTGATCGAAACGATGACTGGCAGCAACCCCTTCAATGCTTGCAGCCCCCTTTCATCCGATGCGGATGGCGATGGTTTTTGCGACGCTGAAGAAGAAACGATGGGCTCTGACCCATTGGATGCATGCGACCCAGACGGTTTTGATACGGACAGCGATGGTTTGTGCGACTCGGAGGAATTGGCATCTGGAACAGACCCCAACGATATCTGCGACCCATTTGGCGGAGACGACGACGGGGATGGGCTCTGCAACCGGATGGAGGAGCACATCGGCAGCGACGAATTCGACGCCTGCGACCCTTATGGACTGGACACAGACGGCGACGGAATCTGCAACGTAAAGGAGGTCATTGACGGCACAGACCCCTTGGATGCTTGCGATCCATTGAGCGGCGATGGTGACGGTGACGGCTGGTGTGACGGTGGTGAAATTGCGGCGGGAACGGACAATGCCAATCCATGTGACCCCATCTTCATCGACAGTGATGGCGACGGATTGTGCGACATGGAAGAACTTTTGGCGGGGAGCGATCCGGCGGATGCTTGCAGCCCTGATGCCACGGATACGGACGGCGACGGCTGGTGTGACGCCTTAGAATTGGTGCAGGGCACGTCGCCTTGGGCTGCTGACATGGCGCTCGGTGTGGCTGATTTGGCATTCAGCGCGCGGGCGGCTTCAGCAGATTGGACGCTGTGGGATATGCACGGCCGGCTGGTGGCGCAAGGGCATGGATGGCAGGGGGCCGTGAACTTGGGTCTGGCGCCTGGCGTTTACGCGATCGCCGTTCCTGGGCTCGGTTCGTCGCGGGTGCTGCTGCGTTAAGGCGCGGTTATCGAGTTCCCAAAGAAGCTTCAACGCGGGCGTACAAGGCCCGCACTTTTTCCTCTTCTCTATCCCAATTCAGCTCGGCTTGCGCCAGACCGAACCCCTCGGCTGGGAATTTGTCGAGCCGCTGGGCGAAGCTTTTGATGGCCGAGGCGGTGAGCCCGTCTTGGGCCACCTCACCGACATTGTATTTCGCGAGAATTTCCGCGCAATCAGGCAAGTTGTTGGACAGAATCGGGAGGCCCGCTTGAATGTACTCAAAGAGCTTGTTCGGCAGGCAGTACAAATAGCTGAGGCAGGTGGAACGCACGGATAGCAAGCCGAAGTCGGCACCTGCAGTGTGACGCAGGATTTGGTCGTAGGGTACGGCGGGCTGAAAGTGTATGTTGGTTCGCGAGGCCGCTGCACGCTCAACCATCGGCTGCAATGCGCCGTATCCCATCAGCACAACATGCAGGGCATCGCTGGGAATTTCATCAAAGGCCGACAACGTCTGCTCGAGGCCACGATTGGGGATGAATGCGCCCTGGTAGATGGCGATGCGGGCCGTTGCCGGGATGTCGAACTTTTTGTGGAGGTCGACGGGATCTGCTGAGGGCGGCTTGCAGTGCGGGACGTTGCGAATGAGGGTGACCCGTTCGACGTTGTAACGTTCCTTGTAGGCGGCAGCAATGGAAGGCGAGACGGTGATCACCTCGGAAACCCAAGGCAAGAACCGGCGCTCGAGTCGGCGAATAACGCGGCCTTTGAAGGGCGACTGGGCGTTCAGCTCAGCTTCGAATTCGTGGCAATCATAAACCAGCAGAAGTTTGCGCCTGAAAAACTTCGCAATGATCCCTACCAACAAGGCCTCGATGTCGTTGCAATGCCAAACGTCGTGGCGGCCAAACCTCCAGACCGTGCGCCAAACAAATTCGATCAGCACGACCGCAGTCCACGGGCGATGGAGGCCGATCTTCCGCAGCAAGACCGCCAAGCGTCCTGTGGGCTTACTGAACATGCCGATGCGCGAAATGTGAAAGCCGACGCCGGCCTCTTCAGACGCGAGCCCCTCCCCGCTCAAGGCAACAACCGTTGCGTCGTGTTCTCTGCCTGTGGTTGTAGCGAACTTCTGTACCCGACTGTCGCGGGTAAAGTCGTTGAGGACGATGTGGGCGATACGCATGGTCTCAGTCGCGTCGAGAGAATTGGCCCGTCATCTTGAGGCGGTTGCCCGCTGCTGGTTGTACCTCCACCAGAAGGGCGGCGTGGTCATGTCCCCTGCTGATTAGTTCAAAGCGGACTTCCTGTAAGTTGAGGTTGCCGCCCTTGTAGTATTCTATGCGCAGAACGCCTGTGGACTGCTCATCCGTCCGCAGGATATAGTAGCTGCCGGCCCACCATT
>CALACF010000129.1 GCA_937890245.1 uncultured Flavobacteriales bacterium | reverse complement strand
GGAGAGTTGACACCCGAAAGAATGGCTGCCGTGATGCGCTCCAAGAAGCCGGCTGCCTGCATTACTGCACCAAAACTCAGCGCGCAAAGGATCAGCCATACCGTGTTGAGCATGCCCGCCATGCCGCCTGCAGAAAGCAACTTGTTGACGGTTGCATCTCCGGTCTCAATGGCTGTACTCAAGGCCGCAGACGACATGATGGCCGTGAAGCTCTGCGCTGCGTAGTTCCCACCAAGTCCCAGTGAGCGGATGATGTCGGGCTGTGCAATCACCGCAGCAACCGCACCGCCGAGCACGCCAAGGAAGAGCGCAGGAACGGGCGCCACCTTGCGCGCAATTAACACGATCACACCGAGTGGCACCAAAAAGAGCGCCGGGTGAATATTAAAATGCGTCTCCATGATGGCCTGCATTGCGGCGCTATCTGCGAGCGATCCGGCATCTGCATTGCCTCCCAAACCGGCAAAAGTGAAAACGATCAGGGCGATCACAAAGGCCGGTATTGTGGTCCACAACATGAAGCGGATGTGGGTGAAGAGGTCTGTTCCAGCTACAGCCGGGGCCAGATTCGTCGTGTCCGAGAGGGGGGAGAGCTTGTCGCCAAAGTAGGCCCCCGAAATAATTGCGCCGCCAATCCAGCCTTCGGGCAGCCCCAATGCAGTTCCGATGCCCACCAGCGCCACACCCACTGTACCGACGGTTCCCCAGCTCGATCCGGTAGCCAAACTCACAGCTGCGCACAACACACAGGCGGCGGGCAGAAAAATATCCCGGCTCAACACGTCGAGTCCCACGTGAATCAAGGTTGGAATAATGCCAGAGATGAGCCAGGTGCCTGCCAGGGCTCCGATCATCAGAAGAATCAAAATGGCGCCCATGGCGTCGCCAATGGTCGTCTTGATTTTTGCCTCAAAGGCGTTCCACTTCAGCCCGCGCATCGCACCGATGGCCACGGCCACCGCTCCGGCGATGAGCAGCGCCAATTGGTTGCTGCCGTAGCTGCTGTCCTCGCCGAAATACATCACATCGAGCGCCAACATGATGACCAGAGCTACGATGGGGATGATGCTTTGCAGCAGGGTGGGGCGGCTCGTTGACATGGCGCGCAAGATAGGCGCAGCGCTTCAACGCAACAGCCCTTCAGCGTATCAACGTATCAACGCGAAATCCGGCGGTGCACTTCGATCCGGCCGGGCTGCAAAATGGGGTCGCGCGCCCATTCGGGCCGCATGGGCAAGGCCAGCTCCCAAAGACCCGATCCACTGGGCACCAAGCCCACCATCTCAAATTCGCTTGCCCTTGGCTCAGGCAGGTCTTCTGGGTAGAAATACGTCAAGTGCACACGCCCAGGCAGCACATGGTAGCCCTTCAAGGGCAGGTCCATCCCGGCGACGCTGTCCCGCAAGATCACATCCAAGTCCAATTCATAGCGCACCCATTTCGACGAGCGCCAGTGCAGATCAACGCTATCCCGCTCGGCGCTCACCCCGCGGGGAAGCACCAGTTTCAAGGTCGCACTGTCGCCAGAAAAGGCCGAAAAATCCAGCCGCTCCGTCGACAAAAACGCCAGCCCATCCATCGCGCCCGTGCGCCCAGTAACCGCAACCGCGTTGGGGCTGCAGACCGGCGATTCGATCAGGGCCCGCTCAGAAAAGGCCGCCCCATCAAAGTCCGCCCTCACCTCCAAGGATGCCGTCGAAATCGACTCCAGCTCTACCTCAATAAGGGCAGGCGTCAAAGACAGCACCCGCGCCGACGAGCCCAGTCTCCGTACAATAGGCCCGCGCAAAGGATCGCTCGACACCCCTTGCACGCCCTCAGACAAATGCCCCACGTCAAGGAGCAACGCCCCCCGGTCGCCGAACCACGAAAAGCCGATCCAATCCTGCACCGTCAGCTCGACACGCGCGCTGATTTGCGGGTTTGGAAACGCAGCCCAACGCCCCTGTTCGCCCGTCGGCTCAATCGAAAAAGTAAAGGTGACCGCGCGCTTTTCGCCCACGGTATTTAGCAGCCAGACCGTTGTGGCCAGCGCCAAGCAAGCGGCAAACGTCCGCCAGTTGATGCCCTTCCACCAGCTGCGCATTTCGATGGGCTTACTTGTTTGCAGCTGAGATCTTCATCTCATCGGCCGCAGCCGACGGAGAGATGGCCACCAAATCGACCCGCGCCTTGCCATTGTCAAGCTGCAAAAGCACCGTCTTTTCGTTGACAGACAAGACCTTGCCGTGAAGTCCACCGATCGTGACAACCTTATCTCCAGTGGCGATTTCGTTGCGAAATTTATTTGCCTCCTTCTGCTTCTTCAACTGCGGACGGATCATGAAGAGGTAGAAAATGACGAACATGCCACCCATCAGAATGAGGAAGCTGTAATCAGATTGGCCGGTGGCCTGCGCGAGAATTTTCATCTTGGATGCGTCTTAAATGCGTGTGGTTTCAGCTGCAAGGTTACGTCACAGGCGCCGAGATTCAGCGAGGATTCTCCGCACAATTCAGCGGTCTGGCCCGAGCACTTCGCCGGTTAAAACAAGTTCAATCGCCCCGCCCCGCGCGTTGGTCACCACGCTCGCTGTTTCGACAAATGCCCCTCGTTTCCCCCTTGTTTCCAGTGTAATACGTATGCTTCCTCCGGCTCCTGGGGCGACCGGTTCGACAGGCCAATCCCGCGCAGCTGTGCAGGCACACGAAGTGTTCACCTGGCTGATGATCAGAGGTGCATCGCCGGTGTTGGTGAAGTTGAAGATCGTTTCGAGCGTGCGCCCTTCGGCGAGCAATCCGACATCCACGCTGTCGCGGTCCCAGCCAACGCGCGGCTGCGCCGACCCCTCGACGGACTCGCCCGGCGCAGGAATGTGAATCAGCGATGCGTCAATCCCAATAGGCTCGTCTGCACAGCCCGTCGCCAGGAAAATGGCAAGCACCGCCGTCAAAACGCGGCCGCCCACCAAAATCAGCCTGCCAATGCTCATTGGATCAGCCCGCGTCCCGACTTCACAATCGTCCCGTCGTCGCTCATCTGCTTGAACAGACCGTCGAGCACGCCATTGACAAAGGCAGAGCTCTTCTCGGTCGAGTAGTACTTCGCAAGCTCGATGTACTCGTTGAGCGTCACCTTCAAGGGCACCTGCGAGAACTCGCGCGCTTCAGCGAGGGCCATGCGCAAAATAAGGCGGTCCATAAGCGCGATGCGCTCGAACTCCCAGTTGTCGG
>CALACF010000128.1 GCA_937890245.1 uncultured Flavobacteriales bacterium | reverse complement strand
ATCCTCGAGCATTGGACTGAAAACGCTGAGGAGAAGGAGCTTAGCGAGCAAGGCTTCATGTTTTGGTCGAATATCACGCACGATTTCCAAGAAGCAGCGATGGGCTATCCCTCGAACATGAATTGGGCCAGCTATCAAGCACGCGGTTGGGACAACCCGCTGTCCGTTAGCTACATGGAGAGCCACGACGAGGAGCGGATGCTGTTCAAGAACTTGGCGTACGGAAACAGCGGAACGGACAGCCAAGGCGCGCCCCACGATGCAAGCGTATTGGAGACGGCATTAAATCGCGCAGAAGGCCTTGCCGTCCTGCATCAACTGCTTCCCGGCCCCAAAATGCTGTGGCAGTTTGAAGAGCTCGGCTACGACTACTCGATTAATACTTGCAGTGACGGGGTGACGATCAACGAAGATTGCCGCGTCGATCCCAAGCCCGTGCGCTGGGACTACCGCGATGTCAGCGCTCGCTACCGCCTCTATCAGGTGTTTGCAGCTGTCAACGCATTGAAGCGCGACCTGCCCACCTTCCAAACAGACCAATTCAATTGGGACGTTTGGGGCAGTGGCAAACGACTGATTCTCGAGCACGCGAGCATGGACGCAGTCGCTGCGTTCAACGCGGGCGTCGCGCCCCTGGACATGGTGCCGGGCTTCACGCACACGGGCAGCTGGTACGATTATTTCACCGGCGAGACGGTTGATGTGACCGACGTAGAGGCCGCCGTACCCTTCGAGCCGGGCGCCTATCGCCTCTGGACCGACCAGCCGCTCGAGACCCCCGAGATCATCCAAGCCATCGCCAATTTTCCTGGCGGACCGTCTGATGCAGCTTTTCTCAATCTATATCCCAATCCAAGCGAGGTCTACCAGCCAACTTCACTGCGCTTCGCCAACCCATTGACGAGCGCCGGCGAGCTCGCCTTCTACGATATTACTGGGGCTTGTAAGTTGCGGGTGAAGGTGGCTTCGGGCGAGACTGAATTGGCCTTACCACAAGAATTGTCCCCTGGCGTATACGCATTGAATTTGAACATGTACAGCGGCGAAAGCCACAGCACCATTTGGATCCACAACGAAAGATGAAGCATTTCAGAACATTTTGGGTCGTGGCCCTTGCGCTGCTGAGCGCTGCCCCAGCTCTTTCTCAGGCGGTCGTCGGGACCGTGCGCGACGCAGACGGCGAGGCCCTTCCTTTCACGACGGTGCTCGCTGATGGCGGGAGCGTGGGATCGGCGACCGACATCGACGGCGCCTACCGCATGGACCTGACAGCGGGTGAACACACGCTCACCTTCTCTTTCATCGGCTACAAGGCGTTGGAACGCGATGTCAAACTGGCTGAGGGCCAGGTGCTGCGACTGAATATTGCCCTGGTACCCGACGCTGTGTTGGTTGGCGACGTGGTGATTGTGGGTTACGGTGTGCAGCGAAAGAAAGAGGTCACGGGTTCGATCGCTCAAATCAGCTCGAAGCAGATCACGGCTGTGAAAACACCGAGTTTTGAAGCTGCATTGCAAGGACAAGCGGCGGGCGTGCAAGTTTCTCAGAGCTCTGGTGTGGCTGGTGCTCCATCGCTGGTACGCGTGCGCGGCGTTGCCTCGGTGTCCGCTTCTGGAGACCCTTTGTATGTGGTCG
>CALACF010000127.1 GCA_937890245.1 uncultured Flavobacteriales bacterium | reverse complement strand
GGTGCCGTCGCCGTTGAGGTCGCCCGGACAGCTTTGGACTGGGAATGTGCAGCTTCCGTCCTCTTCCGTCGCGTTCTCGTCGTAATTGATCGCATCGTCATATGTGCAACCGGGGTTCACTTCGACACCTGAGGAGACGCAGAAGTTGTCCACCCATAACTCCTGACCAGCAATCGAGAGTTTGTCGACGTTTCCGTACAACTCGATCTTGCCCTGGAAGCCGATCTGCTGCATGCCCGTGCTGGTCAATTGAACAATGGGCGTGCCCGTGACTTTAATGGTCACGCCTCCCAAGGTAATGGGGGCCCCTTGGAGTCCGCCATAGCCGTTGAGTGAACTGAAGTTCACGCCGTTGATTTCGAGCATTTCGAAGCCGCCCATGTCAAGGAACTCAAAGCAAACAGTATCCGTCGGGAACTCCTCCAGATCGAGGGTGATGCCCGCGTTGTTTGTCAGCATCACGTGGTTTGTACCGAAGCTAGGATATGGCGACAAGACAATTTCGTCATAACCATACAGTGAGCCGTACAAGCTGCTGTTCAGATCAATTGAGAAAACGTTGATGCCGTTCTCATTGAACATGAATGATCCCTGTGGTGTCGTTGGATCGCTCCACAAGTTGCCCAGCGCCTGGCTCTCGAAATCGATGGCGTAGTTGCAATCGGCCGGGCAGATGGCATTGCCCATCGGGTCGTTCCACTCGCCGTCCTGGCAACTTCCGTCGTCATCCGTGGCATTTGGATTGAAGTTGGGCGCGTCAGCATCCGTACAACCCGCTTCCTCGTCTTCGTCACAAATGCCGTCTGCATCCGTATCTGTGCAATCCGCCATGACACCAGCCACGCAGATGTTGTCGACATAGAATTCTTGGCCTGCAATAGAGAGGTCTCCGACTGGACCTACGATGGTCACGACTCCAGCCTGGTACCATCCGTAATCATTGAATGTTACCGAGACATTCGTGCCACCTATTGCTGCAGGTGCGCTGATGAGGTCACCGACGAATAGGTCGCCGTTAATTCTCAGATTCTCCAATCCGCCGGCATCGTGAAATTCGAATTCTACGCCGGTGACAGAGGTGAATGCACTGAGGTCGTAATACGCCATGATGTTATTCAGATACAGGACTTTCCCGTCTCCCGCGCCAGGGAATGGCGAGCCAATGGAGGCAGAGCCGAAGTTGGTTGAGCCATCCAAATAGGTCATGTCTTCGAAACGGAGGTCGATGTTGTCTTCAGAAGCAATCACAACACCCGCACCAGGAATAGCTAAAGCACCGCTAGCCATGAATTCATGTGTGAATCCGTAAGGACAATCGCCATCGCCGTCGGGGCAGTAGATGACAAACTCTTCGCAAAATGTCGAAGTGCAGGTCGGATCATAAAAGTCCGTTACCGTGACACACACATAGTGTACGCCAGTTCCTAGACTCATCGTAATTGAGTTGTCCGTTCCAGCTGGAAGCAGATCAACAGTCCAGTTCAGGAAGCCAGGTGTTCCAGTGTATTGGAATGCTGCCAAATCACAGTTGCCATAGTCGAAGTGTATGAAGTCCGCTATTGCAATACAAGGGACATCAATGCCACCTCCTGGGCAACCTGGAATATCAAAGCCAGGAACGACCAGGTCGATCTCATAGTTTCCGTCGGAAAGAACCAATGAAATCAATAAGGGCTCATTGAGGTCTTCCTCAGACGGCAAGCCTATAAGGGCTGCGATCAAGCCATACTCAATGGCCGTCGCAGCATCCGCATCAGTGGCTAACTCAATGATGACTACGGCAATTAAGTTTGTGGAGTACACTGTGCCAGTCGATGCGCCTAAAATTTGAAAAGCAACCTGTTCAATGTAGGGGAATCCAGCTTCGATACTGAGTGCCATAGCGAGCTGGCAGGATGAGGTATCCGAAACTACATCGAGGTTGATCAGGTCAAGCAGGCCGCCGGGTCCAATGTCCTCGACCAGTTCCTCCAAACTGAGGGCGTTAGAGCTGCACAAGTTGTCGATCCAGAATTCTTGACCGCCAATTCGCAGGCTATTCACATTGCCGTGCAGGTGTAGTTTCATTTGGTACCCCGTTGTGGTCAAGGCGCCACCCACGATTTCCTGAATCGGTGTGCCCGCTACTTGAACCTGGACACCGCCTAGGATGGCTGGCGCACTCATCAGTCCCCCGTAACCATTCATGGAGGAAAATGAGGCTCCATTGATCTCCAAATACTCATAGCCACCCAAGTCAAGCATTGCCAAACAGAGCGTGTCTGTCACAATCGTGCTCAGGTCAAAGGTTGCCGTGGCATTGTTGGTGAAGAGGACATATCCCGATCCGAATGAGGCCACAGGAGAGGTCGTGATTTCATTGTAGTTGTAGCCATGCGGGTAGAGTACGCTCAAGAGGGAGTCTGCATAGACATCTATTCCATTCTCGTTGAACATAAAGTTGCCTGCAAGCGTTGGGTTCGAGCCTGGACCAGGAGGCACATCGCCCCATTTTTCTCCCATTCCGAAGAGGTCGAACGAAACCCCGTTGTCGCAGAGGTCAGGACAGGACAAAGGATTGTTGTCGTTGTCACCGATGTTGTTTCCGGAGCTGATGCACAGGTCATCGATCCAAAGTTCTTGTCCGCCAATGTGCAATTCGCTGACATCGCCTACCAGGAGGATTTCGCCTTCAAAGGCGACCACAACCCCGGTTGACATGGTATGAGCGCCGCCGGTTACAAAGACATCCACCCCGCCAATCGTAGTGCCGTTAAAGGCAGCCAGGCCGCCTTTTCCATTGGGGCTAATGGCCAATGTGGAACCGTTGATGGAGAAGTTCTCATAGCCACCGTAATCAATGAAGTGCAAGCACACAGAGTCGGTGACCGGTTCCACCGCTTCGATATCGAATATCACAGAAATATTCTGGGCCCGAAGCGTGTTGTTGGTGCCAAACCCGTACCCGGGGCTGCCATCCACCTCGGCATAGTTGTATCCGATGAACCCAGTGGTGCTGACCAGCTGCTTGAGGCGTACAGGGATGCCATCGCTTAGGAAAGCGACGTTCCCTGGGGCCACAGCAATGGTAGCGCCATTGGCGGGGTCGCCAAAACGGTCTCC
>CALACF010000126.1 GCA_937890245.1 uncultured Flavobacteriales bacterium | reverse complement strand
GCTCAAAACGTAAAGGAGAACAGCCTCTGGCGGATCTTCAACAACATGGAGAGTAGCGACGTGTTCAAGCTGGAAAGCACCGACGAGGAACTCCTTTCCAAGCTACGCGCTGAAGCTGAAACGGCCATCAACAACACCGAGAACATCATCCGCAAACGGATTGACCAGCTCGGCGTTTCGCAGCCAAATGTCCAGAAGCTGAGCTTTTCGGGCCGCATTTTGGTCGAACTTCCTGGCATCGACGATCCCGAGCGCGCGCGAAAGCAGCTCAAGTCGACGGCCAACCTCGAATTTTGGGAGACCTTCTTCAACGAGGAAGTCGCCCTGAAGATCGGTGCAGCAAACGAGGCTGCAGGCCGCGAAATGCAACCCGCCATGTGGGCCGACGGTGCCGCAGCGGATTCTACGCTTAGCCAAGACGAGCTGCGCGCAAAGAACCCGCTCTTTGCAACATTCAGCCCAGAGCGCAACGCCAAGACCCCCGCGGTCGGTTACAGCACGCTCGGCGACACGTCTTCCGTAAACAGCATCTTGCGCCTTCCGGGCGTACAAGCCGCCCTCGGAAAAGACTTGCGCCTGATTTGGGGTGCCAAGCCAATAGACAATGTCGTCACGTTGTACGCCATCAAGGACGACAGCGGAAAGGGCAAGGCAAAGCTCGACGGAAAGTCAATCGTGGATGCCCGCGTCGGATACGACGAGCTCGGTGACGTGATTGTCAACATGACGATGAACACGGAAGGCGCAAACATCTGGGGACAGATGACCCAAGCTGCTGCCGACCAAGACAACCGCGCAGTAGCCGTGGTGCTCGACAACCTCGTGTTCTCGGCACCCCACGTGCAATCACCCATCTTGACCGGTCGCTCACAAATCAGCTTTGGCTCAGGCCAAGGCGTCGAGAAGAAGCTCGAAGAGGCGCAAGACCTTTCCGGCCTTCTCAAAGCTGGCTCTCTCCCGGCCCCCGCCCGCATTGTGGACGAGGTCTCGGTTGGCGCACAGCTCGGCGAGGCAAACATCAAGGCGGGCCTCAGCTCGTTCGTGATCGCCCTCTTCATCGTGTTCCTGTACATGATCTTCTACTACAAGGATGCTGGTGTTGTGGCCAATATGGCCCTGGTCGCCAATCTCTTCTTCCTGATCGGAGCCCTTGCTTCGCTCGGCGCGGCATTGACTTTGCCTGGCATCGCCGGTATCGTTCTGACCATTGGTATGGCCGTTGACGCCAACGTTCTCGTCTTTGAAAGAATTCGAGAAGAGCTGCGGCATGGAAAAGGCCTCTCCGCCGCTGTCCAAGAAGGCTACAGCAAAGCGTACTCTGCCATCATTGACGCGAACATCACCACGTTGCTTACAGCTGTTATCCTGTACAGCTTCGGATCGGGCGCCATCCGAGGATTTGCCACAACCTTGATGGTCGGTATCTTCACGTCTCTCTTCGCCGCAATCATCTTAACGCGTCTGGTGTTCTTCACCCGTCTCGAAAAGAAGAAGAGCATTTCATTCTCGACGAAGATTACAGAGAACTGGTTCACCAATACGGCCATTCCGTTTGTCGCCCGCCGAAAATTTGCATATCTGATCAGTGCATTGGTCATCGGTGCTGGCATGTTCTCGCTCAACACCAAGGGCCTGAACTACGGCGTAGAATTCTCAGGTGGATCGACCTTCGATGTGAAGTTTGACGAAGCCGTCAACATGGAAGATCTGCGGGGCTCACTCGCAGCGGCTTTCACCGAGGACGGCACACCGGGCAACCCCATCGTGCAAACAAAAGAATCGGACAAGCAGGTGCGGATCATGACCAACTACATGATCAACAGCGAATCTGAAACGCAAGACGAGCAGATTCGGACGCAGCTCACCGCAGGATTGTCTGCCATCGGGCACACGCTCGGCACGGATTGCAACATCGAGTCCAGCGCCAAGGTCGACCCAACCATTTCGGACGATTTCCGACGCGGTGCTAAAAACGCAACGGCCTTCTCGCTGATCGTGATCTTCTTGTACATCTTCATCCGCTTCCGCAAATGGCAGTTCGGATTGGGCGCATTGATTGCCATGATCCACGATGTGCTGATCGTTCTGTCTTTGTTCTCCATCGGCTGGGGCCTGTTCCCCTTCACCATGGAGATTGACCAAGCGTTCATCGCAGCCATCCTGACCGTCATCGGTTACTCGATCAACGACACGGTGGTCGTCTTCGACCGGATCCGTGAGTACATCGGCATCTATGGCAAGAAGAAAGGGCGCAAAGACGTATATAACATGGCGATCAACAGCACCTTGAGCCGGACGATCAATACGTCGATGTCAACATTCGTGGTGTTGCTCACAATCTTCACACTTGGAGGGGACAACATCAAGGGCTTCATATTTGCTCTGATGGTGGGTGTCGTCGTTGGAACCTACAGTTCGATCTTTATTGCTACGCCAATGGTGATTGACTTAAGCAAGAAGGAGTTGGCTTAAGGGCCATGTCATTCTGAATTGCATCAGTTTTGAAAAGCCGGTCCTCGAAAGGGGGCCGGCTTTTTCGTGTAATGTGCATATAACACAGGCCGAAGCCTGCCGCAACCCGATGAATTGACCTTGGATTGAAAGGCGTTCGTCGTAACTTGAGCGCAACCAAAACTCACGAGCATGCGGACTACACTCTCTTGCGCTATTGCGGCACTTTTCCTTCTTGCATCCTCCCCTGCACAAGCGGGCTGGGACATCTTCCAATCTTACGTCATTGTAGACTTGGGCGCTGGCAGCGCATACTATGCTGGAGGGCAGAACGCCGATGGCTCCACCGCTTTCTCCGAACTTGACTTCGGCACGATGGACCCCACGTCGGATATTTTCACCTTACAAGGCGGTGAAATCAAGACGTGGAAAGACGGATCATCCAATGTCTGTGGAGGGCATGTCTTCTACCGCCTCTATGCAACAGGCTCTACCCCTGGCAGCTTCGCATCAGTCCAATTGGACTTTGCGGAGAACTTGACCGGGAGCAACCAAAAATGGAACGCGACCGGGGCGAACATCAACCTGCTGTCGGGCCTTTCCGATGGCAACTACACCTTGGAAGTGATGTGGGACGCCCAAGGGGGCGATTCAGGCGGATGCGCAGACATCCGTCAAGACAGTGCGGGCCCTGATAACGGATTCACAGCCAGCCTCCAATTGACCACGCCGGGCAGTCCTACGATGACGATTGCGGCGACGACGGTTAGTTCGGGTGAAACGACGAACGACGCGTCTATTGCACTGACATTCACGTCAAGCGAAGAGACGACGGATTTCCTTGCGAGTGATGTTACCGTCTCGGGTGGGACGTTGTCGAATTTCGCCTCGACGTCCGCAACCGTGTACACGGCAACGTTTACACCGAGTGCCGACGGATCTTGTTCGATCGACGTCGGGTCGGATACGTTTACGGACGCCGCGGGCAACGGAAACACCGCCGCGCCGACGTTCACGTGGACGTACGACAGCACAGACGACGAGACCGAATGTGTCCTGCCAAGTTTGTTTGAAGAGGACTAATCGAAACACTTTGCACCCATAAAATGCAGCCATTGGATTCATTCAGTGGCTGCATTTTCATGAAGTATAATTCGACGAAACGCCATATATAATCGCCCTCAGATTATTCCGCATTTGAAAGTCGTTTTCACGCTAGATGTGATGTAATCGACATATAACACCCACAGACAGCTTGTTAATCCGGACCAATTGGCATTTTTTTTTGGAATAATTACCTTACCTTTCCAGAGACCAAATCCTTATCCGATGCGAGCTTTCTTGTCTTGCGCCATTGCGGCCATCTTTTTCTGTCTGTCTTTCCCTACCCAAACCGCGGCATCCTCGACTGTTGTAGACGATTGTACAAACCCCACAGCCTGTAACTACAACGAAAATGCTGTCTCTGATGACGGCAGTTGCTTTTACGTGACCAACGACTGCGACGAGTGCTGCGGCCTGGTCGACGGAACCGGCTGGATCATCGACAACGACTTCGACGACGACGGTGTTTGCGACTTGGATGAAATCGGCGGCTGCTACGATGCAGTGGCTTGTAACTACAACGATGCGGCCACAGACGAGGGCCCTTGTATTTACGCCGGAGTTTGTGAGAAATGTTCAGGTGAGACCAATGGATTGGGCACTGTGGAAATCGATGACGAAGAAGCCCCTCTTTTCATCACCCCACCTGCGGACGAAACGCAGGAGTGTAGCGCTTTGGCAGCCGTTGCAGAAGTAAACGTCACCGACAACTGCGACAACGACGTCTCAATTGACTTTAACGAGACCAGCACCGACGCCGGAGACGGATGCAGCTACGCCATCACACGCACGTGGACCGCGACGGACTATGCTGGAAACATCGCAATTCACACACAGACCATCACAGTCGTGGATACGGCAGCGCCTGCTTTGAGCAGCTTGCCTGCTGATGCGACTGAGTCTTGC
>CALACF010000125.1 GCA_937890245.1 uncultured Flavobacteriales bacterium | reverse complement strand
CCGCCCTGATTATTGTCTTCAAGCGCTTGTACGAGCTAGACGATCAGCCGGCCCCGACCAAAGCGCCCAACTACTACGTCCCAGAGAGCGTCGGCATCGCCACAGGCTTCCTTTTGGTCGCACTCCAGCAAGCCGGCTTGGCCGCGCTGACCCACACACCCTCCCCGATGAATTTCCTGGGCAAACTCCTCGGTCGCCCCGAAAATGAGCGCGCCTTCCTCAACATCCCTGTTGGATGGCCAGCTTCAGATGCAGAAGTGCCGATTATTCGCCGCAAATCGATGGCTGAAGTCATGGTGAAATACCCCGGTTCCGAGGAAGAATAATCTGGGTTTCACTGGTATTCAGGGTGTTACCTAGATTTTGAGGTTGATAAATTGAAGCGCGGGGATTGCGATTTGTTGCCGTTACTTTGCAGCGCAATTCCCAAAATAATTGCAAAGCGCTATGTCTAGTATTCGCGAAAAAGTAACAGCCATCATTGTCGACAAACTCGGCGTTGATGCATCAGAGATTAACGATGAAGCCGGCTTCACCAATGACTTGGGTGCTGATTCACTCGACACTGTCGAGCTCATCATGGAATTCGAAAAGGAATTCAACATCGCCATTCCGGATGACCAAGCTGAGAAGATCGGTACGGTTGGCCAGGCTGTCGAGTACATCGAAGGCGCGGTTTAATCAAAGCTCGCGAGAATGGAGCTGAAAAGGGTGGTGATTACAGGTGTCGGGTGTTTGACACCCTTGGGCAACGATATTCCTACTTTTTTTGAAGCCCTGAAGCGAGGTGAGAGCGGCGCAGCCGCGATCACCAACTTTGACGCCACCAATTTCAAAACCCAGTTCGCCTGCGAGCTCAAGGGTTGGGATCCACTGGACCACTTCGATCGAAAGACGGCCAGGAAACTCGACCCCTTTGCACAGTATGCGATGGTTGCTGCCCGTCAGGCGGTTGCACAGTCCGGGATCGATGCCGAAGGCATCGACCACGACCGTGTGGGTGTGATTTGGGGCAGCGGTATCGGCGGTTTGTTCACCTTTCAAGAGGAGGTGCGCAATTATGCCAATGGCGACGGAACCCCACGTTTCAACCCCTTCTTCATTCCGAAGATGATCGGAGACATTGCCGCAGGGCAGATCTCTATCGAATACGGATTCCGGGGACCGAACTACGGTTGTGTGTCGGCTTGTGCCAGCGCGACCAACGCCGTGATTGACGCGTTCACCGCTATCCGCATGGGCAAGGCAGATGCGGTTGTCACGGGCGGTTCGGAGGCCGCTTGTGTCGAAGCAGGCATCGGAGGATTTGGAGCGATGAAGGCATTGTCTACGCGCAACGACGATCCAAAGGGCGCTTCGCGCCCCTTTGACGTCACCCGCGATGGATTTGTACTGGGAGAGGGCGCCGGTGCCTTGGTACTGGAGTCGCTTGAACACGCCCAGGCCCGCGGCGCAAAGATCATCTGTGAAGTCATGGGAGGCGGCGCTTCAGGCGATGCGCACCACTTGACTGCACCGCATCCGGAGGGACACGGTGCAATCCGCGTGATGCGCGCCACACTAGAGGATGCAGGGATGCAGCCCGATGAAGTGGATTACATCAATGTGCATGGCACATCGACCCCATTGGGCGACTTGGCAGAAGTCAAGGCGATCGAGGCGGTTTTCGGTGACCACGCCACCAAATTGAGCATTTCGAGCACGAAGTCGATGACCGGCCACTTGCTGGGGGCTGCGGGCGCTGTGGAATTGTTGGCCTGCGTGATGGCATTGACTGATCAAGTCATCCCGCCGACGATCAACTCGACCGAGCCCGATCCGGCCTTGAATCTCGACCTCGACTTCACCTTCAACAAGGCGGTCAAGCGCGAGGTGCGATCGGCCCTGTCGAACACCTTCGGCTTTGGTGGGCACAACGCCTGCGTGATCGTTCGCCAATTTTGAAGGCGAAGCTGACCCAACGGTTTCAGCGCGACCCAAAAAAACTTGCTATTCGCCGCTTTGTGCGCAGTCATTTTGGCGTTCGCCTGCGCAACATTGACAATTATCAGGAGGCTTTGCGCCACAGCAGTTCTGTGATAGTTCAGCAGGGCGGAAAGAGCAACGAGCGGCTGGAATTTTTGGGTGATGCCGTTCTTGACATGATCGTTGTGGACGACTTGTATCAACGGTTTCCCGACAGCGACGAAGGCGATCTGACGCGCATGAAATCTCGCGTGGTCAACCGCACATCGCTCAACGACCTGGGCCGGTCGATCGGCATTGTGAAGATGATGGACCTGGAGACGGGCCGCAACGAAGTGCACGCCAGCATCTACGGGAACGCTTTCGAAGCCCTTGTGGGCGCGGTTTACCTCGACCTGGGCTATCGGAAGACAATGGTGGCCGTCCATCGACTGTTCAAGAAACACGACATCGAGGGCCGGGTCCATGAAACCGTCGACTTCAAGAGCCAGCTCCACGAGTGGTGCCAACAGCATCACAAGAAGATTCAGTTCGAAGTCTTGCGCTCCTTCCGCACCAAGGGCATCAATCAATACGAAATCCAGGTGCGCATCAACGGCAAGGTGCGTGGCAAGGCGATCGGCTCGTCTAAAAAGTCCGCCGAACAAGGCGCTGCGCGCAAGGCCTGCGGGCATATCTTCGGGCCGCAGAACTGAACCCCATGACCAAACTTCGTTTGGAAGTCGAGGAGGATTATCCCTTCAAAGTAATCGGCATCTGTTGCGCAGATGAGGGGTACAGGTTTTGTGGAAACGTGAACCGCGCGCTTGAAATCGACTTGGGATACCATGGAGAAATCGAGGCGGACAACCGCTCAGGCCGGTCTCACCACGCCATCTGGCGGCATCACGACTCCACGAAATGGACCTTGGACGTGGTGTGGAATCGAACGGCTGAAGGGGCAATGATCCCCGTATTCAAGCATTTCGACTACCTCTTGCGGGTGGAATCGCACAGCGGAAATCCCACGGAATCCCTGTTGATTGCCCTGCGGAATATGTCGAGTGTGGCCTCGTGTTTCCAGGTTGATCCGGTGCCCAAACCGGCCCAATACTACCTGGATTTCGATTGATTCGACCCACAGACGAATTGGGATTCTGACCTCCAGAACCTATAAAACACAGACAATGAAAGCGACTAAGATTGTAGCAACCATGGGCCCATCCTGCGCCTCCGAGGCGGTGATTCGAGAAATGATTCTCGAGGGGGTCAATGTGATCAGGCTGAATTTTTCGCATGGGACGTATGACGATCATGCGGCGATTGTGAATATTGTGCGGAAGGTGGATGTTGAGCTCGGGACGAGCACGGCCTTGCTCGCCGACATGCAGGGGCCGAAGATTCGCGTGGGTGCGATGGCAGAGGGCACGGTACTGCCCGACGGGGCGGAATTTGAATTTCGCGTAGGCGCAGGCGACGGTTGTGCCGCGTATGCGTACACGAGCTACCACGCCTTTGCCAGTGACGTAAATGTGGGAGAACCCGTGCTGCTCGACGACGGGAAGTTGCGCCTCGAAGTGCTCTCGACTGACGGGAAAGAGGTGGTGCGTTGCAAGGTTGTCCACGGCGGACCGCTGTCTTCCCGCAAGGGCATCAACCTGCCTGATACCGAGATTTCACTGCCGAGCTTGACGGAGAAGGACAAGGAGGACTTGGACTTTGCGCTTTTGCATAACGTGGACTGGATTGGTCTGTCGTTTGTGCGCTCGCCAAAGGATATCACAGACTTGCGCGCAATCATTCGCGCGCAGAACAAGCACGCCCGGATCATTGCCAAGATCGAAAAACGCGAGGCCGTCGACGCGATGGTCGAAATCATCCACCAAACCGATGCCGTGATGGTCGCCCGGGGCGACTTGGGTGTGGAGGTGCCTATGGAGCAGGTGCCGCTTATTCAGAAGCGCATCATTGAATTGTGTCTGCGCGGCAGCAAGCCCGTGATTGTCGCGACCCAGATGATGGAGTCGATGATTGAAAACATCGCGCCAACACGGGCCGAGGTAAACGACGTGGCAAACGCAGTACTCGACGGCGCAGATGCCGTGATGCTCAGCGGGGAGACATCTGTTGGTGCACATCCTGTGGAGGTGATCAAAGCGATGAATGCCATCATCACCGAGGTCGAAAAGGAGGACCACATCTACTACTCGCGCCGGCCGCCAGACGAGTCAGATTCGGACCGATTCATCTCGGATCATATCTGCTACAACGCTTGCCGATTGGCCAAACGGACGGGCGCCCGCGCGATCGTGACGATGTCCTACTCGGGCTACACCGCGTACAAAGTTTCGGGCCAACGTCCCCGTTGTCCCATCATCGTTTTCACGGGCAACAAGGCCATCTTGGGCCAGGTTTCATTGGCATGGGGTGTGACGGCGTATCCGTACACAAAGATGATTTCAACCGACCACACGATTTCTGACGTGAAGCGCATTTTGCAGCGCGACGGCCGCGTGGTGGACGGCGATTTGATCATCCACATCGCGTCGATGCCCATCGGTGAATCGGGCATGACAAACATGCTAAAGCTCGAACGCATCTAGACGTGGCTCGGGTTATCTTCGCGCCACAATCCACCCAGCATGGCACGTAAGTTTCCCAACCGGGGTCCCCTCGACCTCCCACAAGTGGCCCGCGATGTACAGTCGTTTTGGGACGGTGGAGATGTGTTTCGGCGCAGCGTAGAGGAGCGCCCAGAGGACCGGGCATTCGTCTTTTACGAGGGGCCGCCATCTGCCAACGGACAGCCGGGCATCCACCACGTGATGGGCCGTGCGATCAAAGACATTTTCTGCCGCTTTCAGACCTTGCAAGGCAAGCGCGTCGAGCGCAAGGCGGGGTGGGATACCCATGGGCTGCCAGTCGAGTTGAGCGTCGAGAAGGAACTTGGCATAACGAAGGAGGACATCGGCCACAAACTCAGTGTGGAGGACTACAACGATGCCTGCCGTCGGACTGTGATGCGGTACACGGATCGTTGGAATGCGGTGACGCGGGCGATGGGATATTGGGTCGATATGGAGTCGCCGTATGTCACGTACGAGAGCAAATATATCGAGTCCGTTTGGTGGCTGCTTTCGCAACTTCACAAGCGCGACTACCTGTACAAGGGCTACACGGTACAACCCTTCAGCCCCAAGGCTGGCACGGGTTTGAGCACGCATGAGCTGAACCAGCCAGGCGCTTATCAGGACGTTACGGACACCACGGTTGTGGCCCAGTTCCGCCTGACGGCCGATGCTGCGAAGAAGTTGCGCGTGCATTTTGACGCGGAAGCAGATTTGGATGCGGCGGCGATCGCGCTGCCGATCGACCTGCTCGCCTGGACGACCACGCCTTGGACCCTGTCCTCGAACACGGCGCTCACGGTGGGTGAAAAAATCGATTATGTGATCGTTTCTACGGCCAATCGATACACGGACCAACCTGGATTCGTCGTCCTGGCGGAAGCCCTCTTCGCCAAGCATTTCGAAGGAAAGAAGGCACCGGCTGGTGAAATTGTAGGCCGCCTGAAGGGCTCGGATTTGGTGGGATTGCGCTATGAGCAGCTCATCGATTGGGCACAGCCGATGGAAAACGCCGACCGCGCATTCCAGGTGATCGCAGGAGATTTCGTGACGACCGAAGATGGAACGGGCATCGTACACACGGCGCCGACCTTTGGCGCGGACGACGCGCGCGTAGCGGCAGCTGCAGGGGTGCCACCGCTGCTGGTGGACGACGGAACGGGCGAGGGCGTGCCCTTGGTTGATAAGCAGGGCCGATTCATCGCGTGCTGCGGTGAGATGGCAGGCCGCTACGTCAAGGACGCCTACTACGCTGATGGCGAAGCGCCGGAGCGCTCGGTCGACGTGGAGATAGCTATCGAACTGAAGACCCGGGGCCAGGCCTTTGTGGTCGAGAAGTACAAGCACAACTACCCGCATTGCTGGCGAACGGACAAGCCCATCTTGTACTACCCGATGGACAGCTGGTTCGTCAAAGCGACGGCCGCCAAAAAGCGCATGATGGAGCTTAACGAGACCATCGATTGGAAACCGGCGTCTACGGGCACCGGCCGCTTCGGAAAATGGCTCGAGAACTTGAACGACTGGAACCTGAGCCGCTCCCGCTTTTGGGGCATCCCAATTCCAATTTGGCGCACCGATGACGGCTCAAGCGAGCTGTGTATCGGCTCGGTCGAAGAGCTGATTGCGGCTTGTGAGAAATCAGTGGCTGCCGGCGTGATGTCGGCCGAGGACTGGTCGGCCAACGTGCTTTCAGCCTTTGTTGTAGGCGATATGTCAAGCGCGAACTACGATGCCATCGACCTCCACAAACACCACATGGACGACATCGTGTTGGTCGCGGAAGACGGCCGGCCGATGCGCCGTGAGGCCGACCTGATTGACGTCTGGTTTGACTCGGGCAGCATGCCGTACGCCCAAGGACATTACCCATTCGAGTCGCCCGAGCGGATCGACAATCGCACGGCATTTCCTGCAGACTTCATCGCTGAGGGCGTCGACCAAACGCGCGGTTGGTTTTACACCTTGCATGCCATCAGCACGATGGTCTTCGACTCAGTGGCTTATAAAGCTGTGGTGTCTAATGGATTGGTCTTGGATAAAAACGGGATCAAGATGTCCAAGCGCCTTGGAAATACGGTCGACCCATTTGAGACGATCGACAAGTATGGGCCGGATGCGACGCGCTGGTACATGGTGACCAATGCGCAACCGTGGGACAATCTGCGCTTCAATGCGGATGGCATTACGGAGGTTCAGCGGAAGTTTTTCGGTACGCTCCACAACACGTACGCCTTCTTTGCGATGTACGCTGAGATCGACGCCTTCGATCCAGGCGCGGATCAGCTTGATTACGCAGTACGTCCGGAGATGGATCGCTGGATTTTGTCTCGCCTACAGACGACCTTGAACGAGGTGCGCGAGGCGTACGCGAGCTACGAGCCGACAAAGGCTGGGCGGGCCGTGCAGCGGTTTGTCGTCGAGGAACTGAGCAATTGGTATGTGCGTCAATCGCGGCGCCGGTTCTGGAAGTCGTCTTCCGAGGACGACAAGCTGAGCGCTTACCAGACGTTGCACCGCTGTTTGAGCGATGTAGCTGTGATGGCCTCGCCGATTGCGCCATTCTTTAGCGATCAATTGTACCGGGACTTGGGCGCGGAGGATTCAGTGCATTTGGCACTGTGGCCGCAAGCGCGAGCCGAGGAGCAGGACGCTGCTTTGGAGTCGCGCATGGGTTTGGCGCAGAAGCTGTGCTCGATGTCGCTGGCCTTGCGAAAGAAGGAGTCCATCCGTGTGCGTCAGCCATTGGCGCGGATCTTGGTGCCCGTTTTGACGGACGCCCAACGCACAGAAGTCGAGTCCGTTGCTGACTTGGTCTGCGCGGAGATCAACGTGAAGCGGATCGAGTTGCTCGACCCGAAATCGGGGGTGATATCGAAGCGTTTGAAGGCCGACTTTAAGAAGCTCGGCCCGCGGTACGGCAAGCAGATGAAGGCATTGGCGGCGGCGATTGCGGGGCTGGACAATGACGCGATAGCGTCGCTCGAACAATCGGGCTCGCTCGAGGTGGAATTGGCCGACATCACAGCCACCATCCACTTGGACGACGTAGAAATCTTGACGAATGACATCCCCGGGTGGACGGTGTTGACAGAAGGTGCGCTGACTGTGGCGCTCGACATCGAAATCGACGAGGCACTGCGCTCGGAAGGGCTCTCACGCGAGCTCGTCAACAGGGTGCAGAACCTCCGAAAAGAAAAGGGGTTCGAGGTGACAGACCGCATCCTATTGAGCCTGGATGGCCCGGATGATTTTAAAGCGTCAGTCGCTCAAAACATTGACTATATTCGGGCCGAAACTTTGGCCGACGATGTGCAATGGTGCACGATCGAAGGCGCACAGGTCGAGGAGCTAGAACCCACCCTATCCGTATCTATTGCGGTAGAACAATCCAAATAAGATGGCAGACACACGATTCTCCGATGCAGATCTCCAAGAGTTTGCAGACCTGATCAATTCCAAGTTGGAACAGGCCCGCTCGGACTTCGACCAGTTAAAGAAGTCGCTTTCCTACGAGGGCGACAACGGAACAGAGGACACAGCCCGCACCTTCAAGATGATGGAGGACGGATCTGAGACGATGGGCCGCGAAGAAACGGCACAGCTGGCCGTGCGTCAGCAGAAGTTCATTGTGAACCTGGAAAATGCGCTGCTACGCATCCGGAACAAGACCTACGGCATTTGCCGGGTAACGGGCAAGCTGATCAACAAAGATCGCCTGCGCTTGGTGCCCCACGCGACCATGTCGATTGAGGCAAAGAACCAGCAGTCAGTCAAGGGTGGCTGAAAAACACGCCGTGCCGGCTGGCATGCCGCAAGTGCTCGCCGTGGCAATGCCCGTGCTGGTCTTGGATCAACTCGTGAAAATCTACGTGAAGCTGAGCTTTGCGCTGGGCGAGCGCGTGGTGTGGTGGCGTGGCGTTTTCGACCTCCAATTCATTGAGAACGAGGGCATGGCCTTCGGTTGGATGCTGCCCGGTATTTGGGGGAAATTGCTGCTGACGGGTTTCCGCATCGGCGCGGTTGGGCTCCTTTGGTACTACATCCGAAAACTCACGGCTGAAGGGCTCTCTCGGGGCCTGCGCATTTCGCTGGCCTTGGTGCTGGCCGGCGCTGCGGGCAACATCTTGGACAGCTTGTATTACGGCCAACTGTTCACCGTCAGCACGTTTGCCACACCTGCCGTGGTCGCGCTTGGCGATGCAGGCCGTGTGGGCTATGCCGCATGGCTGCAGGGGAATGTGGTGGATATGTTCCACATCGCGGTGCGCTTTCCGGATTGGTTCCCCGTTGCATCATGGGCTGGCCGTGAGGTCTTCCCACCGATTTTCAATGTCGCCGACATGGCGATTACCTTCGGTGTGGCCGGGGCTATTCTAGCGCAGTGGCGCGCTCGACCCAATCGCCCTGCTGGCGAATCAGCCTGATCAGAGCGTCGACGGCCTGGCCCTCGGGCACATTTCGCTCGACCACTTCACGGCCTTTGTACAGGGTGATTTTCCCTGGCCCCGTCCCGACATAACCGTAATCCGCATCCGCCATTTCCCCCGGGCCATTAACGATGCAGCCCATGATGCCAATTTTCACTCCCTTTAAGTGATCGGTCACCTTGCGGATTTTTGCCGTCGTTTCCTGCAGGTCGAAGAGCGTCCGTCCGCAAGAAGGGCAAGAGATGTATTCGGCCTGCGAGATGCGCGTACGCGTGGCCTGTAAAATACCGAAGGCCGTGCGGTTCAAATGCTGCAGCCCCCCTGCGCCTTCGATCCAGAGTCCGTCCCCGAATCCGTCGAGAAGGAGTGCTCCGCAATCTGTGGCGGCGTAAAGCTGGGTGTTTTCAGGCGT
>CALACF010000124.1 GCA_937890245.1 uncultured Flavobacteriales bacterium | reverse complement strand
TCGATGCCCGCGCGGCGCGGTGACACCTTGCGATTCACGCGGGTCGGGCTTGAAGCCGCCGAGTGGGTGGTGGAAGATTTGGGCGCACAGGCCTACCCAGACCGCTTGAGCGTGGTACAAACCATGGGGCGCGACACGGTGGCAGTGGGAACAGCTGAGGTCCACCCGTGGCCCGCACGCGACAAGTTCAAGCACGAATTCCTCGCCCTGCGCCTCAATCCCGACGCCATCGAACGCGGCCGCCGCAACCTCGACCCGAACGCCATTTTTGATCGCATGTCCGAGATGGGAACCAGCGCCCAGGAGAACTACCAGATTGCCATGAATGAAAAAGCGCGGATGACGGGATACCAAGGCGGCTATGTGCCCGTTAGCGTACTCAGTCCACTCGCGTGGGCGAAGTTCCTCCGCGCATTGCGCAACGGTGACTTCTCGCGCGACTGACCGACCTGATCCATGCGCCCCCTCTCCCTTTCCCACGTTCTCGGACTGCTGCTGAGCTTCTTTCTTGCTGGCGTTTCAGCCCAATCCCTCACGGTCTCAGGCACCGTTTCGGATCCCCAGGGGCGGCCCATGCCAGGAACGACGGTCTTGCCACAGGGGATTTCTCGGTCGGCCACGGTCACCGATATGGACGGCGGCTACACCTTGCATTTGCGGGCAGCCGTCCCCCACGACATCCAGTTCAGCTTTGTGGGCTACAATTCTGTCACGCTCGCCGCCACGCCTTCTGCTGAGGGCACGCTGCTCAACGCCGTCCTTTCGCCCGGTGTCGCATTGGGCCAGGCAGAGGTAGAAGCGGATGGAACGCGAACGCAGCCCATGCAGCGGATCGAAGCCCGGATCGCATCGCGTGTGCCCTCTGTACGCGGGACGGTCGAAGACCTGTTGATCCAGGCCCCGGTCAACTTCACGAGCGAACTGAGCAGCGCCTACAATGTGCGGGGCGGAAGCTTCGATGAGAACTTGGTGTACGTGAACGGAATCGAGGTCTACCGTCCGTTTTTGGTGCGGGCCGGCCAGCAAGAAGGGCTCTCCTTCCCCAACCCCGACATGATCCAGTCGATCCGCTTTTCGGCGGGCGGCTTCGAAGCAAAATACGGCGACCGCATGAGCTCGGTGCTCGACATCCAATACCGGCGCCCGACAGGCTTTGCCGCTCGCACCACGGGCAGCCTCCTAGGAGCAAGCGTCCAAGTCGAGGATGCCTCAGCCGACGACCGCTGGACGTACAACCTCGGGCTGCGCTACCGCAACAACGGCTACATTCTGGGCGCTCTCGACGAGCAAGGCGAGTACAAACCTGAGTACATCGACGCCCAGGCCTACATCACCTTCGACCCCGACGGCTTCGGCCCATGGGAGTTCCAAGCCCTGGCAACGGCCGCCAAGAACAAGT
>CALACF010000123.1 GCA_937890245.1 uncultured Flavobacteriales bacterium | reverse complement strand
CCACAAGCACTACGGCGACCCTGCGACCTGGAGCCCGCCCGTTAAGCCGGGGTTTGGGCAGCTTGGTGGCCGCCCTGAAGGTGGGCCACCGCAATCCTAGCCGCAGCGTCGGGGAGGCCATTAAACTCAGCGCGCATCTTCAAAACAAAGTAGGAGCACCTGAACACCAGGGCGACTATCCACAGCTGGATCAGTGCTATTGGCGCGAGCAGTGCAGCGATCACGCGAACAGCATCCGGGTTTCCGAACACGGCCCAGGAGGCGATAACAGACAGTCCGAGGAGCACGACACAGGCTATGACGCAGTCGAAACCCTTGACGAATCCCACCTGCCACAGTGCAGCAGACTCTGACATGGGCTGAGGAGGTTGAGGAGGTCCGCCCTCAGAGGCGGGTTGGCTTTGCGCGGGAGGCTTGGGAGTATCCATATCAGTCGAAGGCTATGCTGGCGTGGCGGTTGATGAGGGCAATGGCGTCGTCCGCGCTACAGTCTGGGGGCAGGAGCCACTGGCGGCGTGAAGTCACCAACTCGTCCTTCAGAGAGACGTCAGGGTTGCAGAAGCGGAGCGCCATGGTTCGGCCGCGCTGGCCTACGTGGAAGGGAGGAACTCTGCGCTTGGTAGTTGTCATGGTCGCTTCTTTCTGCCTGAAGAATACCTGGTCACCCTGGGTTACCCGTTTGAAATTATCGCCGAGGAACCCAAGTATCGTGATGTCCCTCTCCGAGTCAGCGACCACGTCGAGGTCCTCTGTCGTGCGATTCATCTCCACCTCGGACGGCGGGTCTACGGGCAGAATGGCAGGTGTCCGCATCAGCCGCGATAGTAACCTCGGGCTGATTGTGAGATCGCCGAGGGCAACGTTCATCGCCTTCTCCTTACAACCTTCCACAAGGCCGCAAGTTCGGCAGGCACGGTGGTTTCTATGCCACAGCACGCCGAAGCAGGAAGTTTCCTCCCCCAACTTCTTCGGTATGATGGCCCCTACTATTTCCAAATCGGCGTAGACCTCGTCAGTGAGTGTCGATTGGTTGTCTCGGGCGACTAATGTAAACATTCTCCGCCTCACTGCCGGTGGGATCGTGGGCGGAAGCTGAGTCTTGAACGCGACGCAAAGCCGAACTTCGGCGTCGAACACCTTTTGTTCTTCCGATTCCATGCCGTCTTTTTCGTGATTCATAAAGCTCTTCACTTTCGTCTTGATCGTTTCCAGCAGTTCCCCGAATACCTCTGTGGATACCCCGAGGCCCATCGCCATGTGCTTATACTGAACACGTATTTTGACCGCAGTCCTCCGATTTTTTTCAAAAGATGCAATTTGGGCGTAGATCAGTGACTCCAGGTTAGGCTCCAGGAGCTGGTCGAAGACCATGGATTCAGCAGGCGTTAGCAGGCCGCGAGCAGCGTCCAAGTACTCCTTGTCCATCGCGAAGCTCGCTGCGTCGTAGTCGCCCACCTGGATGTCGCTGTCATCATCGTTCAGGCTGACCTGGGACGCCTTCTTGTAGTCGATTATCTTCCCATTCTTATCCTTCCTGAACTCGTTCCCGGTGCGCTTGGCAGTGTATACGTGGCGCTGGACAAGACTGTTTATGCAGTTTCTGACCATCACCTTCAGGTACCCGAAAAACTCCTTGCGGGTTTTGAGCTTGATGAAAAGGCCCTTGTCTATCGCCTTGCTCAGCTTAGCCAGGCATTCACCCTGGATCTCTTCTTCGTGCAGGAGCGTGTTTCCCTGGTCGATCTTGGTCTTGGAGTGCCTGGCGATCAGCTTGACGATATCATCCCACATGTCCTCCATTACAAAGACGTGCGGGGCCGGTTCACTAACCTCGGCATAGATAGTGACGACAAGCAGGCAGAACGTGGGCGTGTGCGCTACCGTGGCGCCTGGCCGCAACGCCTGCATCACAGCGTCGAGCGCCACGTCGGTGAGGGGATGGTCAGCCGTCATGCTCGTCGTCTTCGTAGACAGGAAATTCACCAGACCGCTGAGGATTCAGGGTGAGGGCCATCTCGTTGAAAGCCTCTTGCGCTGATCGTGGAGTGCGGTTGTTCTCTTTGGCTACTTTGGCTACTGAGCCAGGGTCTTTGTCGCTTGCTTCAATTTCTACGAATATCTTGTAATTCTGTTTGAGCTTCACGATTGACGCCATGGTGGGGATCTTGATGCGTTGCCCACCGTGCGTTGCTATGAGCCACACGATCTGGTCATGGGTGAGATTGTCATACAAATTCACGAAGGGTGTATACGATTCCGAGTGGCGTATCAAGTCATGCTGCGTGAATGGGATGTGGATGCGCTTGAAGTTGATGTCACGGAGGGCGACAAGCGCCCACGCGTAAAAAACCTTGGATAAATCTATGCTGACACCCCACGCGTAGGCAGCCCCGCGTATGGCTGCCTGGCGGTCGTGCTTCGAGTTGTCGACATCAATGATACATTCTACCAGAAACTTGACAGCCCCGATCTCCTGAGGGCATCCCCACCGGCAGTGGATGTCTTTCAGCTGGGAGTAAAAAGACTCAGCGACGGCTGCCCTGTCCGTCCCAGGGGCGCGCATCTCGTAGTATTTCTCCAGGTCGTCACCGGGGGCGTAGTAGCGCTTCCGGTACTGGTTGACCTTGTAGAGCTCGGAACGGAACGCGTTCTTCGCGCAGTTGTGGACCAGCAGGCCCTCGGCGAAGAAGTTAAAATTGCCGTCGACAGTAAGGTCATACCTGCTTGAAAAATCAGGTATGAAAGCTTTTCCGTTGCGAGACCCAGCTGTTTTAAGGTTTGTCTTCCCCTTGAGCGGTCGCACGTCTATTGCACACTGCACAAGATCGGTTATGACCGCTTTTTGAGCGACGTGCCGTCCGTGGTAGAATGGGTGCAGCTTGTACGCCATGGAGGGTATCACGTGGGGCGAGACAACCTCAAAAAATCTTGAAAAACTGCCCTTGTCGATGTGGATGTCGCAGTAGCCTGACTTGCGCTTGACGACTTTTGAGCCCACCGAAAACTCAGTCAGCAACTTCCGAACCAGCTCGCCGCACTCTGTCTCAGAAAAATTGCAAGTGTGGAGGAGAACACGATAGGTGTTTCCATTCGCCTTGCTGAAAGCAGCGCTCCCGTCGTCCATGTACCAGTAAGCCAGCGCGACATCGTCGATGGAATCGAGCAGCCTGCCTGAAACTATCTTGTCAGACGCGAACATCTGCCTGCTCTTTGGCCAAAGTGACAGCAGCGGGATACACACAGAAGACACACCGTGCGCCTTCCCATTAACCGTCACCGTGCTACTGTAGACATTTTTTCCGAACAAAGAGGCTATCCATTCCGTGTAAGCCTTCTGCTTCACGGAATGCCCGACCTGAAGCCCGCTGTGCTGCTTCGAGAGGTGGCCGTCGCCAAGATACATGCCGATAATGGCTTGCTTACCGAACGGCGTGAGCCTCTCGCACCTCAAAAACATCTGGTCTGCGTCGTCCACCTTCTTCCACCCGTCCGGCGTGTAGACTTCGTGGTCAAATGTCACGTAGAAAATT
>CALACF010000122.1 GCA_937890245.1 uncultured Flavobacteriales bacterium | reverse complement strand
TCAACGCTGGGGCTTTGAATTTCGGTCATGCGTTTTGCTTTTCAATGGCTGCACTCCACGCTTTGGGATCGTCGCGCCAACTGGCGAGTGCCTGGGCTTGGTCCGACGTCAAATAGGAAGATTCTTCAGCCTCTTGGAGCAGGCCGGCGTAGTCAGAAAGGGTCGCAAGCGAGCAGGCGGCCTTTTCGAAATTCTCCGCAGCAAGGTCGAAACCATAGCTGAAAATTGCGACCATGCCCTTGACTTCAAGGCCCTCACCGCGAAGCGCTTCCACGGCGTCCAAGCTACTCATACCCGTAGAAATCAAGTCCTCAATGACCACGACCGAACGCGCCGCGCCGAGATCACCCTCAACCTTGTTCCCCTTGCCGTGTCCCTTGGTCGAGGCGCGAACATAACAGAAAGGAATGCCGAGTTCGTGGGCCACAAATGCGCCCCATGCAATGCCCCCCGTGGCCACGCCAGCAATAATATCGGGGGTGCCGTACAGCGATTCCACGACGTGGGTGAGCTGTTTTCTGATGTGCGTTCGGACCGCTGGATGGCTGAGGGCCATGCGGTTGTCACAATAAATCGGCGACTTGAGTCCCGAAGCCCATGTGAACGGATTTTCAGGAGCAAGCTGAATAGCTTTGATTCGCAACAGGGATTCCGCTACTTTTCGGCGCTCATCGATTGAAATAGGCATGGCACAAAAGTACGAACTCATCATCGAAGCTGCGGGTGGACTGCTGGTCAATTCTCAAGGCCAATTGCTCTGCATTTTTCGCAACAACTTTTGGGACCTGCCCAAAGGAAAAATCGAACCTGGCGAGACCATTGAGGCCGCTGCTGTACGCGAAGTATCGGAGGAATGCGGCGTGCCTGAACCTGTGATTGTCAGCAAATTGGAAACGACACTGCACACCTACGGGCATCCACGAACGGGACAAATTGTGCTGAAGCGAACGTATTGGTTTGCTATGCAATGTGCAAACGGAGACTGCGGACAGGTCCTGGTTCCCCAGCGCGAAGAGGGCATCACAGAAGCGGTTTGGGCCGATTGTGCCGCGGTCCGAAAAATGATCCCGCTCGCTTACGAAAACATCGCAAACCTGATGACTACTTGGGCGGCCAGCGCATGCCTTGACTCGGCAACTTGAGGTTTGATTTCTTGTAGACCAATTCATCGCCGGTCTCAAGAACTTTTGGGAGCGAATGCACATCAAAAGCGCGCATCACACGCTCGTTGCCACCGGCGTGCAACCAGATTGCGCTTTGACGCCCCATGGAAACCAACGCCGTGAAGGCATCCCAATCCGCCCCAAGATCTAAGACCACAATTTTAGGACCCGGCCGCTTCGAACTGAGGCGGATCAAGAGATCGATTTCGGTCGCGGCGCGGGGCGATGAAGCATCGACGATCAACCACAAATGCAGCCCTTCTGAAAACGCCTCGCTCTCGACCGTTTCGTTATTTGGGTAGAAGAAAAGCAAGTCGCTCGGGATGTTGGCGGTGGGCGAGCGGTGGCTGGCGTCCTGATCAAGCAAGTACTGTGCAGACGGGCCATACAATGGATGCTGTACAGTTTCCTTCAAAAAGTCAATGGCGGCGGGCGCCATCGTGCGGCCATTTGACGG
>CALACF010000121.1 GCA_937890245.1 uncultured Flavobacteriales bacterium | reverse complement strand
TGCCTCGACCGCGTGTTTGAAGGCAAGGTCGCGGGCTGCCTGGTCAATCCACGGGCTGCCAAGGAATTTGAATGGCCCGCTGACCCGCCGCCGCTCTCTGGGCGCTACGCAGTTGTGGGCGCTGGCCCGGCCGGCCTCAGCTGTGCTTCTGAACTCGCGCGCCGTGGCGCCGAAGTCCACCTTTACGAAGCCGGCCCGGCTGTCGGCGGCCAGTTCAGGCTCGCCCAAAACGTCCCGGGCAAAGACGAATTCGCGCACACCCTTCGCTACTTCTCCGACATCCTCGAACGCCACGGCGCAACGGTCCACCTCAACACACGCTTCACCCCAGCAGACGCAGCGGGCTACAGTTCAGTCGTGCTATCCACAGGTGTCAAGCCCCGAATCCCAGCATGGGCGGACATCAATCGGTCCGACGTTGTTTCATACGATCAGGTTCTTCGGGGCGAAGTAGAAGTCGGCCCCCGCGCCGCCATCATCGGCTCGGGCGGAATTGGCTTTGACGTTGCGGACTTCTTGAGCCACCCTCATTCTCACGAAGCCTCTACATCGGAAGCATCCACAGCAGCTTCGGTCGCAGCCTTCCAAAAGGACTGGGGCGTCGACCCTGCGCTATCCACACCAGGCGGACTCGCGGAAAAGCAACCAGCGCCATCGCCCCGAGAGCTCTGGATGTTCCAACGAAAGACCAGCAAGCCCGGGGGCAATCTTGGAAAAACAACAGGCTGGATTCACCGGGCCACCGTAAAAAAGCGCGGCATCCATGCCGTGACGGGCACGAGCTATCAAAAGGTAGACGACGCCGGTCTGCATTACGAAATTGACGGCAAATCCCACGTCCTCAAAGTGGACCACATCGTGCTATGCGCAGGCCAATTGTCCGTTCTTGACCTTGAGCAGGACCTCCGTTCAGCAGGCGCAGACCTGCACATTATCGGCGGCGCAAAAGCGGCCCGAGATCTTGACGCCGAACGTGCTATAGCGGAAGGCTACAGCCTCGCTCGCTCGTTCAGCTAGGCTTCAGTCGACCCAATCAGCCACGAACATATTTGTGTTTCGCGTCCGCCCGTTGTTCCGGTTGGAAGAGAAGGCAATGCGCTTTCCATCGGGTGAAAACATCGGGAATGAATCAAAGTCGCTGTCAAACGTAATCTGCTCCAGATTCGTTCCGTCTAGGTCAATCATGAAAAGGTTGAAAGGGAATTTACCCGACTGGTGGTTGGAGCAAAACAGTACTTTTTCTCCACTCGGGTGGAAATAAGGCGCCCAATTGGCCCCGCCTAAATGCGTGAGTTGGCGCTGTTCTGACCCATCAACGCGTCCGATGAAAAGCTCCATCGCAGTCGGTTGAACCAGCCCACGCTCAAGCAGGCCTTTGTAAAGATCAGCTTGCTCACCCTCGGGACGGCTTGCGCGCCAGATTAGCCATTGGCCGTCTGGAGAAAAAAAGGCGCCACCGTCGTATCCGAGCTCATGGGTCACGCGCTGCACGTCTGATCCGTCAATAGCCATTGTATAGAGGTCCAAATCTCCATCCCGCGTGCTGGTGAACACCATGCGGTCGCCTTTGGGGCTTACTGTCGCCTCGGCATCATACCCAGGTTCGTTGGTCAATTGACGTAGGTTGTCGCCTTGAACATCCACGACGAAAATGTCGTAGCCCTCGTAAACAGGCCAGACGTACTCACCTTCTGGTCCGCGGTGTGGCACCTCGGGACATGCGCTGTCGGCAAGGTGTGTAGAGGCGTAGACGATATCCTCGTCGCCGGGCATGAAGTAGGCACAGGTCGTGCGGCCATAGCCGGTGCTCACCATTGTGGGCGGCTTGCGAGAAGGTTTGTCCTTGCCCAGCTCCATCACGAAAATCTGATCGCAGCTTAGGTTCCACTGGGGATTGGTGGCCTGAAAGACCAGGCTCTCACTGTCAAAAGACCAATACGCCTCCGCATTGTCCCCGCCAAAGGTCAGTTGGCGCATGTTGGAAAAGTGTACCTCCTCTGGGTAGATCAGCGATTTGACCTCCAAGCTGTCGGCTTCATGCGTTTCCGCCGCAGCGTCGTCGCCTTCGTGAAAAGGACAGCTGCCCTCATCCTCACTTTCTCCACATCCGGCGATGGCCAAAAGCCCTCCCAAAAACCAAAAATTCACTGCTCTCATTTCGATGTGTTTTGTACGCCGCGAATGTAGAACTTCGCTGGCGGAATCAACTGACCCTCAGCAATCATCATAGGAAATGAAATCATCATCAATTTGGACGCTCACCCTGGCCGTTTTTGCATCGCTTGCCGCCGCGGGATTGGCATCATGTGGAAGCGCTAGTCAAGATGCGCAACAAGCGCAAAACCAACCATTAACAGAGCAGGAGCAGTTGGCTATTTACATGATGCAAGGGGACGTGGGTATGCTCGTACAACCGGCAATGGAGGGCCGCGAGACAGGAACGAAAGGTGCAAAAATGGCGGGGTACTGGCTCTGGAGTCGGATGATCGAGAACGGTCTAACAGCGGCTGGAGATTCGGGCTTCTTCCACAATTTCGTCCACACGCCGCGCCCGGCGGTACAGGTTCATGGCAACACGGGTGGTCAAGACGAGAAACACCTCGGACTCGCCCTGGTCCAGCCGGTCCACGGTTTTAATGTTCTTGGCGCGTCTGAGGCCAATTCCAAGTCTTGGGGCGTCATAGGAGCGCATTATGACCACCTAGGCTTTGGTGATGAGAGCAGCTTGTTCCGCCCGGAAGGTGATGAATCGGTGCTGCAAATTCACCCCGGAGCAGATGACAACGCGTCAGGTGTTGCTGTGATGTTGGAGCTTGCCCGGCGTAACAAACAAGAAAGGCTTACCTCTGAAAATGTTTTGTTCGCTGGATTCAGCGGGGAAGAAAAGGGCCTCTGGGGCTCGAAGTCATTTTGCTCTAATCCAACGGTTCCACTCGAGGACATCCGCTGGATGATTAACTTCGATATGGTTGGGCGGATGCACGGCGATTCCTTGCTCGTATACGGAACGGGCACTTCGCCGGTTTGGCCAGCACTGGTAGATAGTTGCAATAAGGCGGGGTTGCACTTGGTCATCGATCCATCTGGGGTGGGGCCAAGTGACCACACGTCGTTCTATCTCGAAGGCATTCCTGTGCTTCACTTCTTTACGGGCCAACACGCCCAGTACCACAAGCCAACTGACACGGCGGATCTGCTGAATCATGAAGGCATGCTCGCCATCACAGACTACGCCCAGTGCTTGGTAGCAGGCTTGGATGCAATAGAAGAAGTGCCGTACACGGCAACGGCTGACTCTACAAAAGACGAGACTCCGGCCTTCAAGGTTACGCTGGGTGTGATGCCTGACTATATGTACACTGCTGTGGGCATGCGAATTGATGGCGTCAATCCCGGCCGTCCGGCAGAAAAGGCGGGCATGCATCGGGGCGACATCGTTGTCAAGATGGACACGCTCGAGGTTGTCGATATGACGAGCTACATGCAAGGCCTGGCCTTGTTTGAGCCCGGTCAAACGGTTACAGTCGAATACATCCGCAGTGACGAGCGCATGAGCGCTGAGGTTACTTGGGACTGAACGTATATTTGCAAAGACAAGGTGTTCCATCGCCCCGTGGCAGTTTCGGCTGAAGCGGGGAGGAAAGTCCGGACAGCGCAGGGTGCCGTACTCCGTGATAAGGGGAGGCGCATCGTGAGATGTGACAGATAGTGCTACAGAGATTTAAACCGCCGATGGCCCGCGCAAGTGGGAACAGGTAAGGCTGAAAAGGTGGGGTAAGAGCCCACCAGGTTGCAGGTGACTGCAATGCTTAGGAAAACCTTTCGGGCTGCAAGACCAAGTACACTGGCGTTATGAGCGCGACCCGCGCCATGCCAGAGGGTAGGTTGCATAGATCAATGATGGAAGCTTCGAGAGAAGTACAGGATCCGGCTTATAGCCTTGTTATCCCCGGGGGGCAACCTCCGGGGATTTTTTTTATATTCTTTTGACGGCATCTTCGTTGTTTGTGAATTTTTTATGTGCAACTTTCGGACGTGGCATTAAGTAATATGTCACAACACAATTCGACGTCAACAAAACGCTCAACCCCCATGTCTAAGAATAGCATACTGCTCGAAGGAGCGGACCTCAATGCCGTCCGTGCCTACTATGAAAAGGAGAGAAATGATCTTTTAGTTAAGCTTCAATACATCGACCAAGTTTTCAGTGCCCTCGGTTCCGGTAAAGCTCGTGTGGCTTCAAATGCGCCCGCAAAACTGCGTGTTTCGAAACCAGCTTCAGAGGCAGCTGGAAAGCGAGGTCGACCAAAAAAGCGCGGTCCCAAAAGCGTTTGGGGTGACTTCATCATGCGTCGTCTCCGCCAATCTGATCGCCCGTTAAGCTACAACGAGTTGATTCGCGATGCGATGATTATGCACAACCTTCCAGACGGCAAGTTGAAGGAGGCCCGTTCATCTGTTCTCAACGCGACATTCCGATTGCGAACAGTTGCTGGAAAAATTGACACGAAAGGCATTGAAGGCCGCAAGGAGCGTTTTATCGTTTTGACTGCTTGGCTCGCAGAAGGAGGAGACTTGACGCCTGCGTACCAGGAAAAATTTGTCGAATTGGCCCGTCTCCCAGAAGAAATGCGCGGACAGATTGCCCGTCGCGGCACGGCACCGATTGAAGACATGGCCAAGATTCATTCTCGGATGTCTTTGACACCCGCCGATATTGTACGTGGTGATGAAGAGCGCGCTGCAAAAGAGGTCGCTGACGCACTGCTTCTAAAGAAACCCGCAACATCTGGCAAGACATCTTTGAAAGTGAGCGCCAAGCCCTTGAAGGCTGTTGTTGATCGGTCTGTTAAACGCATTGTTCCGCAGAAAAAGCGTGCACCGATAAAGGACTCGTTTCAGGCGGATCTGGAACAGGCCAAGTCTGGTTCTAAGCCCAAGTCAACAGCAAAGGCAGATGCCAAAAATGAGATGCCGCCCAAACTGAAGCCGGCGAAGCGCAAGCGCGTTCACAAGAAGAAAGGAGAGAAGTGATCGTACTTTAGTGGCGTATTGATTGCGCTGCTTCAACGCAAAAAGGGCCCCAATTGGGGCCCTTTTTTTATGAATGGACTTTCCTTCACGCCTGGTGGAAAGGGTATTCGTACCGGGTTGGCGTTAGCAAGGTCTCCTTGATCGTCCGCGGGCTCACCCAACGAACCAAGTTGAGATAGGATCCGGCCTTGTCGTTGGTGCCAGAGCCACGAGCGCCGCCGAAGGGCTGTTGGCCTACCACTGCGCCTGTGGGCTTGTCGTTGATGTAGAAGTTGCCTGCAGCGTTTTCCAAGGCGCGCATGGCGTCGTCAATCACGTAGCGATCACGCGCGAATATGGCGCCGGTCAGTGCGTACTCGCTCGTCGAGTCAACCAGTTCTAACACATCGTCAAAATCATCTTCCGGGTAGACATATAGCGTCACAACCGGGCCGAAGATTTCTTCGTCGAGGGTGCGGAACTTGGGGTTGGTCGTCACCACAACGGTGGGCTCAATGAAGTAGCCGACGCTGTCGTCGTATCCGCCGCCTGCGATGATCTCAGCGTCGTCTTGCTCTTTGATCCAATCGATGTAGCCCGCGATCCTGTCGAATGCCGCCTTTGAAATGACAGCTCCAATGAAGTTGGTCGGGTCTTCCGGGGAGCCCATCTTGAGGGCGCCCGTCATGGCGACGAGCTTTGGCTCGATTTCGCCCCACAAGTTGCTCGGGATGTAAGCCCTAGAAGCGGCACTGCATTTCTGTCCTTGGAACTCGAAAGCACCGCGCACGATGCCCGTAACCACTTGGTCTGCGTCTGCCGACTTGTGGGCGAGGATGAAGTCCTTTCCTCCGGTCTCTCCAACGATACGGGGGTAGCTTTTGTAGCGTGCGATGTTGGCGCCGATCTCACTCCACATGTGGCGGAAAACGGCGGTCGAACCGGTGAAGTGCAATCCGGCCAAGTCGGGGTGCTTGAATACAACGTCTCCGGCAACAGGGCCGTCCACGGTGACCAAGTTGATCACGCCTTCAGGCAGGCCCGCTTCGTAAAGCAGCTCCATAATGACGTTGGCACTGTAAATCTGTTGATCAGATGGCTTCCACACAACCGTGTTGCCCATCATTGCGGCTGCAATCGGCAGGTTGCCCGCGATGGCAGTGAAGTTGAATGGGGTCACTGCGAAGACAAATCCTTCGAGTGGACGGTATTCCAATCGGTTCCAAACGCCCGGAGAAGACTCGGGCTGCTGGGCGTAAATCTCCTGCGCAAAATGCGCGTTGAAGCGCAAGAAGTCGATGAACTCGCAAGCAGCGTCCACCTCTGCTTGGCCCATATTCTTGCCCTGTGCGAGCATCGTTGCGGCGTTGATCCGTGCACGCCAGGGACCAGCGAGCATTTCTGCAGCGCGAAGAAATACGCTCATTCGGTGTTCCCAGGCCAATCCTGCCCAGGCGCTCTTGGCCTCCATGGCTGCGTCAATGGCACTCTTTACGTGGGAAGCATCACCGAAATTGGCATAACCAATCACCCGCTTGTGGTCATGGGGCGGGGTCAACGGTCTGCGGTCTGCGGTACGAATCGTCTTGCCGCCAATGACCATCGGTACGTCTACCGGATCGGCATTGAGCATGGATTTGTATGTGTCCAACAAGGTCTTGCGCTCGTCAGAATCAGGGCCATACGTGTAAACGGGCTCGTTCTCGGGGTAGGGGACTTGGAAAAATGCGTTGTGCATATCGAAATAGTTTTGCGCGGTAAAAGTAGGTCGAAGGTTCGGAAAATTCTGCATCTTGCTCGCTGATG
>CALACF010000120.1 GCA_937890245.1 uncultured Flavobacteriales bacterium | reverse complement strand
ACTGTCGTGCGTGCTGAGGGCGGCGGGGTTTCCCAGCGGTTCACCAAGGCACTATATCGCGAGGAATGGCGTGTGAAAAAAGGGCGCGTGCCCTTCTTCGTTCTGATCGCCAGCCCCATCTGGCTCGTGGCCAAATACCTCTACAAGCACTTCAAGAAGCAGTCGACTGCCTGACCGCATCGGCCACCAAACCCGCGATCTCATCTCGGTAAGCAGCCCAATGATGCAACTGGGCGACCGCTTTCAAATGCTCCGATGAAATTTCCTGCGCCTGCGCTCTTTGATGCGCCTGGCGAACGGCCCGTGCGATATCCTCCGGCGCCGACGAACGTGCCACCGCTCCTACTTTTTGATCGACAACCCAGGCGCCGGCCACAGGCAGGTCACTCACCACAACAGGCAAGCCAGCATGGACGTAGTCAAAGAGCTTGTTCGGCGAGCTGAACTTGAAATTGTCGGCCGTCGGCCGATCCAAACTTAGGCCCAAGTCCGCAGCCCGCGTACAGCTTCGCAAGCGATCGTAGTCCATGCGCGGATGTTGGTGCAGGCGCGAGAAAACGTCCAGTTCTTGCGCCAATGCGGGCGCCTCGTCAAACTCCGGCCCAGCACCCACAAGTGCTAGATGCCAATCCGGCAATTCCACCAAAGCCCGCACAGCGTCCAATGCGCCGCGGTCGCGGTCCATGAACGCGCCTTGCAAAATCATGACGGGCGCATCAACCGGCCACCCCAGTCCATCGCGGCTGGCAGGCTCCGCATCGGGCATCAGCTCTGGAACGTTTGGCAACACGCGCACCTTTAGGCCGTACTGCTCATTGTATGCATTGGCAATGTGCGCGTTGACCGTCATCATCGAGGCCAGACGCGGTATGCTGCGCCGCTCGATCCACGACCAAATTGCACGAACTTTCGGCCGACCCACCAAGCCTTCCGCCTCTGTGAACCACTCATGGCTGTCGTAGCAAACTGGGCAAGTTCCGTTGCGTGAAGATTTTGCAAACGACGCGCCCCACAATCCGGCCCACAGCGTATCGAGGTCGTTCACCCAAATCAAGTCAAATTGGCTTCTTCGACGCCAAAGCCACAGGGCCAGTCTGGCATTCAATGCCGCGTAAAACATGGCGCCACGCTTGGCGCGCAAATACAGCCGCACCGTTTCATATGGTCTATCGATGTGGCCAGCGTCCGAGCGCTTCATGCGGCGGCCCACCAAGGTAGGCTCCCAGCCCAATTCTCGCAGCGTAGCGCAGGTCTTCCGAACCCGTTGGTCATAAACCAAATCGTTGGAAACAAGAACTGCGACGCGCTTCACTGGGCCTGCTTCCGAGCGCTGGCTGCGGCCTTCAAGACCATCTTGGTCGTCGCAGGGAAATTGCCATTCATCATCCAGCCATAATACCCTGGCTCCGCATCCAAGACGTCCTGCAATAATTTTCCGCGGTGCTTGCCAAAATTGAAGGCCAACCGGTCCTCCTCGTCATAAACAAACTTTCCCCCCAAATCCGCCCAGCGGTTCTGCCTCCCAAAAGAAGCGATGCCCAGCACATCTTGGGGCAAGGGACCGACTGTCTCGCCGTGAGAATCAGTGATCGAGTAGGCCTTATAGCGCTCAAGTTGAGCAGCAAAAACTTTCACGGTTGCCACCACATCGGGCAAGGCTGCGTGTGCTCCCTCCAGCGTTTCGTCGCAGAAAAATCCGAATGCAGCTTTCAAGGTGCGGGGTTCGAGCTTGTGGAAAATTGTCTGCACATCGACCATCGAGCGGCCCGCGGGAGAGAACTCAATGCCGGCGCGGTGGAACTCTTCGGCTAGCATTAGTACGTCGAAGCGG
>CALACF010000119.1 GCA_937890245.1 uncultured Flavobacteriales bacterium | reverse complement strand
ACAACAACGCCGGCGTCAACCGCAACAACAACAATCAACGAAACGGCTTTGCTATTCGTTGCGCCAGGGATTAAATGGAATGGGCTGGGCCGCGATCATAGATTGCGGCTCAGCCTATTTACTTCACGAAAACAATTCGACGTTACGAATCCGCTGAGTACAACTTCACAATGCAGCACGTATTGAACTTCGAGCCGCAGGACGAATCGCTTGTGGATGAGCAGGTGATGGAGGCCTACACCTCCTGCCGCACGAACAAGCGGAACACGCCCTCTGCACAAAAGTTCGAGTTGGAACTCCGCCAGAACCTATGCGCCATTTCAGACGTCTTGTTCAAAGGCCAATACACCCCTGGACGTAGCACAGCCTTCATCGTCACTTCGCCGGTGAAGCGCGAAATATTTGCCGCCATCTTCTCGGATCGCATCGTGCACCATTGGCTTATCGAACGATTAAACCCCCTGTTTGAAAAACAATTTCTACGCGACAGTTATGCCTGCCGCGTGGGCAAGGGTACGCATTTCGGGATTCGCCAGGTCAGCCACATGCTCGAGCATGTTTCGGGCAAGTACAGCTGTGAGGCATACGTGCTGAAGCTGGACATCAAGGGCTTCTTCATGAACATCCGCCGGGACCTGTTGTACAATAAGCTGAGATCCTTTGTGCTTGCGCGGTACCAAGCGCCTGATCGTTGGCGCGTGCTACAGGTGATGGAAGCCATCGTCATGGATGACCCGTCAAAGAATTGTATCATTCGTGGGAGTAAGAAGAAATGGCTTGGCCTGCCCGCGGATAAGAGCCTGTTTACAACGCCTGAAGGGTGCGGATTGCCTATTGGGAATTTGACCAGCCAGGTCTTTGCCAATTTCTATATGGACTTCTTCGACCATTGGGTTGAGTCAGCACTGCACAAGGACGGCCGAGGTGGACGCTACGGGCGGTACGTGGACGACTTTGTAATTGTCCACCCCGATAGGGCTTTTTTGAAGAAGTTCAAGCACTCGGTCGGCGTGTATTTGCAGGAGGAATTGGCCTTGAAGGTGCATCCAAAAAAGGTCTACCTGCAGCGCGCTGAGCAAGGGTTGACCTTTCTCGGGGCTGATATCCGCAACAGACATGTGCTGCCTGGTAAGCGCATCAAAGGGAACTTTTACCACGCCATCACGAAGCTGAATAGGCGCATGCAGATGGAGGGCCCCACTGCAGCGCTTCTCGCCGATGGCCTGGCGGTGGTGAACTCATATTTGGGGATGCTCGGTAACACAAGCTCAGAGCGATATTGCAAGCGACAGAACAAGCGCTTGAGTGCGCCATGGCAAGCGCATTACCATACGTGGAGCGAGAAGAAGATTTGGAGAAAAACGGCAAGCTGATGATCGGGGAGGCTGCTGGTCAGTCGATCGGTATGCCTGTCAGTTCTATTCGGTCCGCATAGGCGGCCTTTAATTGGCGGGTCACAGGCCCTTGGTTGCCATCGCCGACCAGGCGACCGTCGACGCGCTCCACATGTGCCAAGCCGCCCATGGTGCCGGTTGTGAAAGCCTCGTCGGCCGTGTAAAGTTCGGTGAGCGAGAGGTTGTCTTCACGCGCGGGGATGCCGAGCTCACGTGCGATTTCCAAGACATACGCCCGGGTGATGCCCGGTAGGCAGGCCACCGCATGGGGCGTGATCAAGACGCCGCCGCGCACAAGGAAAATATTTGTGGCATTGGTCTCTGCAATGAATCCATTCAGGTCCAACATCACCGCGTCATCGGCGCCTGCTAGGTTGGCCTCAATTTTGGCGAGGATGTTGTTGATGAGATTGGCATGGTGAATTTTGCTGTCCACACATGATGGCGAATTTCGGCGGGTGCATGCGCTGACCAGCGCAAGGCCATCGTCGCCGTACACAGCCCCTTTGTACTCGGGCAGCACGATCAAGGTGGGACCGTGGACATTGAGGCGTGGGTCCATGCCCGAGGTGGTCTTGAGCCCGCGGGTCAGGGTGAGCCGGATGTGCACCCCGTCGCGCATGGCATTGGCCGCCAAGGTCTGAAGGACCGCGTCCCGGACTTGTTCGACCGAAGGGATATCGGCAAATGCCATGGCATGGGCCGAATCGCGCAATCGATTGACATGTTCATGGAACTGAAGGATGCGTCCGTTTCGAATGCGCAATCCCTCCCAGACAGCGTCGCCCCCTTGTACGCTGCTGTCGAGCACGCTCACCGCTGCTTGTTCGCGTATTACCAGCCCGTTGACCCAGACTTGGGTGCCAACATTACGATTGTCCGGTCGGTTGTATTTGGCCATGGAGCAAGCTAGCCATAGCCCCGCGAGAAACCAAGCTACTCGGAAGGGTGGCCAACCATGGACTTGTACAACGACAGCGCATCGTCTCTCAGCGCGCGCATATTTGTTGACACCGGGTAGCTGGCTGGTGGACGGGACTCCCACCCTGTCGACTGATGTACGCGTCCATACCAATGCCTCGCCCACGGGCCATCTTCTGGCCTGGGGCCAGCGGGCCATTGCATCATGGCTTCATCCCACGGCAGCCCCAGTTGATCACACAAGCCCTCGAGAACCTGTCGAGGCCGCTCCAGCAAGGCGTCTGAATCCACCACATGCAAGGGCCAAGCCGATTGCTTGCAATGATCCAGCCAAGCGTGTTGGTGCCCGTAACACAGGTCGAGCATCGTGGGTTCCTTGACGTGGGCCGTGTAACTTTTCAAAACCGCGTCCGGATGCCGGGTCAAAATCACGTGTTGATGATCAGCGAACGCCTCTCTTGTGAGTCCCTCAATGTGATTGCCCATGTGCTTCAAGAACAAATGGGGCGGTCCGTCCGCATCGGGTTTGCATCGAGCCAAAGCAGCTTCAGGGGTGGTGGGCCAGGCGGCCAGGGTTGCTTCGCGTGACGGCCGTTCGACGCCAGTGTGGGCCAGGAAATGTCCGAACAAGGGCTCATCGCGCACGGCCATATCAGTGCGCTGTGCCAGGCTGTACATCAAAGCTGTAGAGCAATTTCTAGGTCCAGACCATAGAGAGATGATCATGGGCTTGCTATGCGCCGCATTTGATTCAAAGACAAGCCGCCGTTGAGCCAGCCAGTTGAAATCTCTGCATCGTATTTCTCATAAAAGGCGATGGCCGGTGTATTCCAATCCAGCACTTGCCAGCACATGCCTTGGGCCTCAAGTGCCAAACCGCGCTGGACCGTTGCCTCAAACAGCTCTGCTCCGACACCTTGACCGCGGACCGTTTCATCGACCACGAGGTCCTCTAAGTACAGCAACCGGCCCCGCCACGTCGAGTAGCGAATGAAGTAAAAGGCCATGCCGAGCAAACCCGCATTGCCTTCTGCCACAATCAAACCAAATGCGGACGGTTCCCGCGTGTAGTCTGCTGTCAATTGTTCCAATGTAACGTGGACTTGCTCGCCGGCTTTCTCATAAACGGCCAGCGCCTTGATAAGCCGCAGCACTTCTGGTAAGTCGTCTCGGTGACCCGGTCGAATTGTACACTCCATGGTTTGCAACATAGCACGAGATTCGCTGATCGGGTCTTAGCTGCCGGCGCCTTTGAAGTGGTCTTCCTTGCGCTCGAACAACACGTTGAACGAGGTCAAGGATCCGTAGCAGCGCGTGATGTATTGCTGCAGGCCGACTTTGTCTTCGTCGGTGAGGACTTTGTGTGCGTTGATGCTCTGCTCGAGGACGCGCAAGCGGTCGCGGAGCATGACGATTTTGTGGAAAAACGACTCGATGGGCAGGTCCTTGTTTTGCAAATCGTCGTCAGCGGGCTGAAGCGAGAGGGTGCCGCCGATCCATTTGTCGCCGAGCTCAACCGGAGCCGGCGATTCGAGGAACTGCTGGAACACATTTTCGACAGCGCTTACTACATCTTCGAGCGCGATGCCGCCGCCGGCCGTCTCGGGCGCGGGCTCGACCACTTCGTAGGACACGTGTTCCTTTGCCAAGGCTTTTTCGCCGTGGTCCTTGAAGAAAATCCGCCAAGCCGTCCCTTCTTGCCCAAAAATGACCCCTTCCCCGTACTTGCCGTGGTTGATTTTTCCGCCTATGCCAATCATGCCTCTGTCTTAAGACCGCAAGATGATGACCACGCCTTATATTCGCAAGTCATGAAAAATGCAATTGCGGGGATGCCGAAAGTGGAGCTACACTGCCACTTGGAATTAACGGCTAGGCGGAGTCTACTCCGGGAACTGCTCGAGCGCAAGGGCGTGCGGATTGACGATGCTGCGTTCCAGGCAAAGTACTTCATTACGGAGCCCATGGCGGATTTGCCAACGGTGCTGAACAAGTTTTTCTCGCATCGCGATTTGCTGTCGAGCCCTGAGATCGTGGAGCGCATGACCTACGAGGCGTGCGAGGACATGGCCCGGGATGGGGTCAAGATTTTGGAACTTCGCTATGCGCCGAGCTTCTTGAGCGACGCGCATGACACGCTCTCGGCAGAACATTTGCATGATGCAGTGGTCCGCGGCTGTGGGCGCGCGGAGACCGATTTCGATATGGCCACGGGCCTGATTTGTACGCTGCAGCGCATCAAGACGGCCCAAGAAAATGAGCATTGGCTCAATTTTGCGCTCGACCGATTGGACGATTTCATCGCGATCGATTTGGCCGATGACGAGGTGGGGTACGCGGCGGAGCCGTTCATTCCCTTGTTTCAAAAGGCCAAGGAAGCGGGCCTGGGCATAACAATCCATGCAGGCGAACCGGCGGGCTGCGGCTCATCAAAGAATATTGCTGAAGCGGTGCGGGAATTGGGGGCGGACCGCATCGGTCACGGCGTGCAGATCTTAGAAGACCCCGAGGTGGTCGAGTTGATTGCGTCAAGGGGCATCCCATTGGAGTTGTGCCCGACGAGTAATTGGCTTACTGGCGCAGTAAAATCACTTGCTGATCACCCGTTTTTGGACATCATGGCTGCGGGGATTCAGACCACGATCAACACGGATGACCCCTCGATTATGTCCACGGATATCAACCAGGAATATGCGGTACTCGCTGCCCAGGGCATGACCTTGGAGCAGATGGCGCAGTGCAATCGATGGGCTGCCAAGGCGTCGTTTATTGCGCCTATGAAGAAGGCACAGGTTTGGGGAATGCCAAATCTGGACGCTTGAGCGCGAGGATTGGGCGGATCCATCCCGCCGTCTTGACGAGCCGGAGCTTGGGCACAATGTGGGCGCCGAACTCGGCGTAAAAACGATCGACCCCAGGATCACTGCTGCCGCCGAAATCAAAGATCTGGTCGCCGTTGGCGCGTGCGTCTTCGATGGCTTGGGCCAATACGGCCACAGAGGCGCGGGCTGTCGTGCCCTTGTCGTCTTTGTCGTCCTTGTCGCCGGCGCGATCCTGCCCTCCGAGTGCATACAACGCCGTGCGGCCTAGCGGGGTCTCGCTGCGCACGACGATGGCCGAAGCAATTGGGCGCTCGTTGTGGAATGCGATGTAGGCAAGGTTTTGCGGGTCCTTCAGCAGGGCCGTCATGAGCGTCCGGAGGCCTTGGGCGTCGGATGCGATG
>CALACF010000118.1 GCA_937890245.1 uncultured Flavobacteriales bacterium | reverse complement strand
CTTTACTTTTATTTTTCCTGCTTTCACGGGCATCGCCGCTGGACTTGGATTGAGCGGTGACCTTAAAGATCCTGCGCGCTCAATCCCGCGAGGAACACTGATTGCAACATTGGTGGGCATCGTGGTGTACATAGCAGTGAGCTTCAAATTCTGGCTCAACGCATCGCCCGAAGCGCTGGTGGCCGACGAACTCTACATGGAGCAAATCGCGCTGTGGCCGATTTTAATCCCCATCGGTTTGGCTGCAGCGGCGGTGAGCTCGGCGCTGGGCAGTGTGATGGTTGCCCCTCGCACCTTGCAGGCACTTGCGGTCGACAAGATTTTGCCCGGAAAACTGAGCGATTGGCTGGCGCGGGCGCGGGCAAAAGACGGCGAGCCCATTGCTGCGAGCATCATCACCTGCGCCATCGGTTTTGCCTTCGTTTCCCTGGGGGACATCAACGCCGTGGCTGAAATAATTTCGATGTTCTTCCTCGTGACATACGGCGCAATTTGTATGGTTAGCATGTTAGAGCATTTGGCGGCGAGCCCGTCATATCGCCCGACGTTCCGCTCGCATTGGCTGCTCTCAGCGGTGGGCGCGGTGACTTGTTTTTACTTGATGTTCAAGATGAATTTTGCCTATGCCACAGGCAGCTTGTTGATCATGGGCGGCATCTACGCCGCATTGGCGCGCCGAGGCAGCCGCAACATGGTGAGCCTATTTCGTGGCATTCTATTCCAAGCCACGCGCCGCTTGCAATTGACTTTGCAACGCAGAGACAGCGACGCATTGGACAGGGGAGATTGGAGGCCAATTATTCTCGCTATCAGCCCCGACACCTTCACGCGTCCGGGCGCCTTTGAAATGGTGCGCTGGCTCGCTCATAAACAGGGGTTTGGAACCTACGTCCACCTGGTGGAAGGCCTGCTGAATGCGAAGACCATTGAGAATTCAGCCCAGGCCCGCCGCACCCTCGTAAAAATGGGCGCCGCCACCCGCAGCCGCGTCAGCGTTTCGTCCATCGTCTCGCCATCGTACACCTCTGCCATGGCCCAGTGCATTCAGCTTCCGGGCGTTTCAGGCGAAGGCAGCAACACCCTGCTCATCGAATACAGCGACGACGATATGGAGGGCGCCGACCAGCTGGTCAAGAACTACGATTTACTAAGCGCCTCTCAGCTTGACCTCGTCCTGCTGCGCTCTTCCATCCGAGGTTTTGGCGATCGCAAGCGCATCCATTTGTGGATCACGCCGGATGATTCCGCCAATGCCAATCTCATGATACTCATGGCGTATATTCTCCAGGGCCATCCAGATTGGAGGCATTCGCATATTGAAGTCTTCTGTATTTACCATGGGGAAGACGAGCTCGAAAAGCAAACTGCGCTCACCGAGCTGATCACCGAAGGCCGCATCCCCATTGCCCCACAGAACATCCAAATGGTTCTTCGCAAAGAAGCCACCAGGCACAGCGCCTTGATCGTTGAGCGCAGCCGCCACGCGGATCTCACCTTCATTGGTTTTTCAAAGGAAGTGCTGCAGGCGGGTGGGCGTTATGTGTTCGAGAGTCACCACGGGATTGGAAATATCCTGTTTGTCGATGCGTATAATCAAGTTGACATCCGATGAGCGACATCCAAAACCACAGCGACGTCCACATCGTCAACGGCCCCAATCTCAACCTTGTCGGGGTCCGCGAACCGGGTGTTTACGGCGATAAGTCGTTCGAGAACTTCATCCCGGCACTGCGAGAAATGCTGGCGAAAACCGCACCTGCCCTCACATTGCATTACCATCAGTCAAACGTGGAAGGCGAGCTGATTGACTTGTTGCAAACCCACGGCTTCAGCCCCAATACAGGCATCGTGCTCAACGCCGGTGGCTACACCCATACCTCGGTCGCCTTGCGCGATGCGGTGGCCGCCATTCAAGCGCCCGTGGTCGAAGTGCACATCAGTAATATCCACGCCCGAGAGAACTTCCGGCATGTTTCGCTGTTGAGCCCAGTATGCGCTGCTGTTGTTTGCGGCTTGGGATTGAGCGGTTATGAGTCGGCCGTCAATTGGCTTGCAGCGTCGCTCGCCGAACGCTTCACTTCGCGCTGAACCAAGGCCACCAGCGCGTCCGCATCGCGGTCGTTGAGCTGCTTTCCGAATTGGATGTACTTGCCCCGGGCCTTGAAGCGCACCGTGGCCCCGCCCAACGACCAAAAGGCGTGATCAAAACTCTGCATCAACTTTCGTGGATCCAAGTGCAGGCGCTCCATGGAACCGAAACTGCCGTGGGAAAAGGTATCGGGCAGCCCGCGCTCTCCGAAAAGCATGGCGACGCTCAAACCGCGCTCTGAAATGACAATCTGCTCCTTCCCAACCCGGCGCCACCGCCAGACCTTGAAGATGCGAAAGGCGAAGAAGCTCCAGAACCCAGCGTAGACCATGTATGCTATGCGTTCGTCGCTCGAGATCATCGACTCGTCTCCCAAAAATCCCAACCAAATCACCGGTAGGATTACGATGCCCCACATCACCAGCCACGTGCTCAACATCACCATTTGGGCCTTCGGGATTTTCTGTGAAATCTCGATTTTGATGCCGCTGGGGCTGGGGCTGAACAGGATGCGTTCGCCGATGCTTCCAGCCCGTCGATCGGATGGTTTTTTTCTGCTCATGTCGTTTGACTTCTATCTAGAACCCGTTTATAAACCGCCTCGTATGCAGGAACGACCCGGTCAACACGAAATTTGTCTGCGCCGGCAAGTGCGCCTGCCACGAACTGTGCATGGCCAGGTCCCAGGATCTCCAGGGCGCCAGCCGCCATCGCGTCGATGTCGCCGACCTTGCAAAGCCGGCCGCTGACGCCGTGCTCGACCACTTCGGGCAATCCGCCAGCGCGTGATGCCAACACAGGTACGCCTGCTGCCATCGCTTCCAATGCCGCCAGGCCGAAGCTCTCGGATTCTGAGGGCAGCACGAACAGGTCGGCGGTTGAGATGGCTTCGATGGGGTTTTTCAGTTTGCCGAGCATCACCACATCTTCGCACAAATCGAGCTCACGACAGAGCGCCTCAACCGCCAGCCGGTCGGGCCCGTCACCGACCATGAGCAGGCGTACCCGCATCGTTTTGCGTACAATGGCAAAGACACGTACGACATCCAACACCCGCTTCACGGGCCGAAAGTTTGAAACGTGGATCAGTAGTTTTTCACCGTCCGGCGCGTGAACGCGGCGCATGGCATCGTTCCTGCCCGATGCAAAATGACTGGGACAATAGAAATTGGGAATGACATCAATCGGCCGCTGCACATCAAAGGTGGCCAGCGTGTCAGAACGGAGACTCTCGCTGACTGCCGTCACTGCATTGGACTTATTGATGGCAAACGCAATCACCGGCTCAAACGACGGGTCCTTGCCTAACAGTGTGATATCGGTGCCATGGAGGGTCGTGACAATAGGGATGTCGATGCCCTGGTCGCGCAGAATGTTCTGTGCGAGGTAAGCGCTGGAGGCGTGCGGAATAGCGTAGTGAACGTGGATCAAATCGAGCTTCACATGCCGCGTCACATCGACCAATTTACT
>CALACF010000117.1 GCA_937890245.1 uncultured Flavobacteriales bacterium | reverse complement strand
GCGCCCGTGAAATGCTGCGTACCTCGCAACAACAGGCCGCCAACCAAAAAGCCGAGCAAGCCTCGCGCAGCACCTTGATCAACCGCCACGCAATTGAGTGGCACCGAAAAATCTTCCTCGCCACCAGTTGCATCCTGCTGTTCTTCATCGGCGCGCCCCTGGGGGCTATCATCAGAAAGGGCGGCCTCGGACTGCCCACCGTGGTGGCCATCCTCCTCTTCGTTACGTATTACGTCATCACGATCGTGGGTGAGCGCATGGTTCGCAGCGGGGCGCTCGAACCAGCGATTGGCATGTGGATGGGCACCGTCGTCATGCTGCCCGCGGCGATTGGGCTGACCTGGTGGGCCGCGCGGGAAGCCCGCGCTACGGGCGCCGTGTGGAAGGCGGCAGGCCGCTGGATCGTGGCCCGCATCCCAAGTGGCCGAACCAGCAAATCCCAGGCGAGCTGATGCGCGTGCTTCAACTACACAGCAAGCCCCCCGTTCCGAAAGTTGACGGCGGCTGCCTTGCAGCTGATGCCATGGCGCAAGGCTTGATCGAGGCGGGCTGCGAGATCAAAGTGGTCTGCGCCAGCACGGACAAGCATCCTTGCGATTTACCTGCCCTCCAAGCCGCCTACCCCGGCGCCCAATGCGCCCACATCTCAACGGGCTTGGGCCTGCTTCAAAAAGCCCAACTCGCCCTCGGCTTCGGCATCCCCATCCTCCACCGCTTCTACGACAAGCAGCTCGAAGAAGTCATCCACGGCGCACTTAAAGAATTCCAGCCGGACATCGTTCTGTTCGAAGGCCTGTTCATGAGCATTTACTTGGCCGGCGTCCTTGCAGTCAACCCCAATCAAGTCGTCGTATTGCGCAGTCACAACCGCGAACATTTGATTTGGCGTCGATTGGCAAAAACTGGAAATCCGCTGTTGCGGTTGGCCTACCACCGGGTCTCAAGAAACCTACGCAAGGCAGAGCGCCGCACAGTAAAAGACTTGAGTGCCATCGTTCCGCTTTCAATGAAGGAGGCCAATAGTTGGCGCAAGGACGGCTGGAATGGCCCGCTGCATGTTGCGCCTTTTGGCGTGAAGCCGCTCGGCCCTCCGATGCCAACTTGGCCTTCAGGCCCCTTCAGGATGGGGCACCTCGGCGCTATGGACTGGGCGCCCAACGCAGAAGGCATCGCGTGGTTTTTGGAGCATTGCTGGGGCATTATTCACACGCTGCACCCGGAGACAACCTTTCACATCGCAGGACGCAAGATGCCCCAAGGTTTGGGCGCGGGAATCAGTGGCGTCGTCAACCACGGCGAGGTCCCCGATGCGGACGCTTTTTGCAAGGACTTGCACCTGATTGTCGTTCCGCTCTTGAGTGGCGGGGGCACGCGGATCAAAATTATTGAAGCGCTGGTGCGCGGCAATGCCGTTTTGGCCACGCCTGTCGCTGCGGAAGGACTGGACCTGGTCAGCGGTTCAGACTGCATAATAGCGGACCCACAGGACCCCAAAGACTTTGCACTTGCGGCATCGTCCATGATCAAAGACCCTGAAGGCGTACAAGAATTGGCATGCAATGGACGGAGAAAGGCGGCGAATGAATTTGATCGAAAAGCGATCGGATCAAGCGTTTTGCAGCATTTTGAAAAGCTCACGATCTGAGATGACCGCAAGCACGTCCACCCCGTCCACCCCGCCCCCTGCTAAATCCACGGACAAGCCTGTGCTTTTCGTGTTGGCGCCGCGCGTTCCCAATCCCACAGAAAAGGGCGACAAACTGCGCATGCGGCATCAGCTCGAGGAGCTCGGCGCATATTTTGACATTCACTTGACTTGCCTGGCATTTGGACGAACAAAGCAGGCAGACTTTGACGCGGTGAAGCCGCTGGTAAAAAGTCTACATGTAGAGCGCTTGCCGAGGTGGCGGGCCTTGGTAAGGTTGGCCTTGGCTCCGTTGGCAAAACGCCCGTACCAGGTGATGTTGTACACGGATCGATGGGCAAAGCGGCGGATTCGCGCGCGGATTTCAACACTGAATCCCGACCGGATTTACTGCCAGATGATTCGAACGAGTGAATACGTGAAGGACTGCTATTCGGCACCCAAAACGCTCGACATCATGGACACGCTGTCAGTCGGGATGGCGCGCGAGGCGGACAGAGCTGCTTGGTGGAAGCGGGGGCTCCTGCGTTCTGAATCGCGCCGGCTGAAGTTGTATGAGCACCGGATGATCGGCTACTTCGAGTCGTGCTGCATCATCTCGGAGCAGGACCGCGACTTGCTTCCCCATGCGGACAAGCGCACCGTGCACGTGGTACCGAATGGAGTGAGGACTGGCTATTTTGACCGGGCGGCACTGCCGGCGCAGCAGCCGAGATTTGACGTGGCCTTCTGCGGAAACCTGCAGTACGCGCCCAATGTTGCAGCATGCCAATTCTTGGCTCGGGACATAGCGCCCGCCTTTGAGCAACTAACAGGGCGGACATTGAAACTGCTGCTCTGCGGGGCGAGCCCGTCGGCGGCCGTTCGCAGCTTGGCCCGTACCGACCTTGAGGGAAATCCGCAAATTGAAGTGCGCGGCTGGGTCGACGACATCCGCACAGCCTACCTCGAGGCAGAAATTTTCGCGGCGCCCATGCTCATCAGTACGGGCCAGCAAAACAAGCTCTTCGAGGCCATGTCGCTCGCCATCCCTTGCGTTACCACCCCGTTGTCTTTCAATGCTTTGGGCGTCGTTGAAGGCCGAGAAATATGGGTCTGTGAAAAGGCAGAGGAATTTGCCAAAGCCTTTGACGAATTGCTGAAAAACCCGACAGAACGTTCGAAATTGGGCGCTGCGGGATGCAAGCATGTGAGAGAATCATGCAGTTGGGAGGCTGCAACACTTAAATTGGCCTCGATTCTGAACCGAAACTGACCCTTGAACTGAACAATAAAATGGCTGAACGTTCCATCCCCATTCTCGATTTCAACCGCTTCAAGACAGGCAATGCCGAAGAGCGGATGTCCTTCGCTACTGACATTCGCAATGCTTTCGAGGAGTATGGGTTTGCCAATATCGCGAACCACGGCGTCAGCGACAAGGCCATCGATGACCTGTACAAGTC
>CALACF010000116.1 GCA_937890245.1 uncultured Flavobacteriales bacterium | reverse complement strand
GTCGGCGATGGAAACGATGCGGAGTTCGTGTTTTTCGGCAATTATAAGCAGCTCAGGCAGGCGGGCCATGCTCCCGTCCGGGTTCATGATCTCGACGATCACGCCGGCGGGTTCGAGGCCAGCGAGGCGGGCCAAGTCGATGGCGGCTTCCGTGTGACCCGCACGGCGCAGGACACCGCCGCGTCGAGCGCGCAAGGGGAAGATGTGGCCGGGGCGACCCAGCGCAGCGGGGTCAGTGGCCGGGTCTATCAGCGCTTGCATGGTTTTGCTTCGGTCGCTCGCCGAGATGCCCGTCGTGCAACCGTTGCCGACCAAGTCGACAGAAACTGTGAACGGCGTTTCGAATGCGGCGCTGTTCCGCGGGACCATCAGCTCGAGGCCCAACGCGTCACAGCGGTCTTCCACCAGTGGCGCGCAAATAAGTCCGCGCCCTTCGGTGGCCATGAAATTGATGAGTTCGGGCGTGGCAAACCTCGCCGCGGCCACAAAGTCGCCCTCGTTTTCACGGTCCTCGTCGTCGACCACAATGATGGCTTCCCCACGGCCAATAGCGGCGATGGCTTCTTCAATTGAATGGAGTTGGCTGTCGTCTTTCATGGATGTATTGATTCCGTCTGCAAAAGTACTCCGTTGTTTCGGGCTGTTCGTCGCTTTGCTCTAAGATTCCTTGTGGTTTCCTCAAAAATTCGCCCCAATTTTGCGCCATGGTACTACCTGTTGTGGCTTATGGTGATCCGGTTTTACGCCGGACCGCAGATGAAATTGAGGAAGGGCACGTCGACCTCGCTGTGTTGATTGAGAATATGTGGAAGACGATGTATGCCTCGGAGGGTGTTGGGCTTGCTGCGCCACAAATTGGCCAATCCATCCGCCTGTTTATAGTGGACGGCTCGCCTTTTTCTGAGGGCGAAAATGGCGACAAGGGCTGTGCTGGTTTCAAGCGCGTGATGATCAATCCCGTGCTGTTCGACGAAACCCAGGAGGAGCAGCCGATGGAGGAGGGTTGCCTGTCGATCCCCGGCATACGTGAGGAAGTCACGCGCCCCGTGGGTGTTTCGGTGGAATATTACGATGAGCTGTGGGTGCTGCGGGAGGAGAAATTGGACGGGATCGCCGCGCGCATTGTCCAGCACGAGAACGACCACCTCGATGGCGTCATGATCCCCGATTACGTTTCCCCACTGCGTAAAGCGCTGTTGCAGGGGCGTTTGAAGGACATTGGCAAAGGCAAGGTCGACGTGGATTACCGCATGCGATTTCCGAAGGCCCGTCGCTGATCATATATCTGTCTTGATGCCAATTCCATTTCGCTTTTCAGTGTGGCGCTTGTCAGCGTGGAACTTCTCTTTAGAGGGTCGTGCTGGGCTGCCGCTGGGCGTGGCGCTGATTGCGCTGTTGAGCGCATGTGGTGCTGGGCCAGGGCCTGCGCCAGGAACGGCTGCTGCTGCTGTGCTAGAGATTTCGGCCTTGGAGGCGCTGGCACCCGAGGATTCTGTGGCGGCCCGGGCCCTGCTACGGGCGTACGCTGAGTTTGGAAATCACCACCACAACGACGAGCGGACCCCCGAGTTTTTGTTTCGGCGCGCCCTGGCGTTGAACCGCGGTGGCAATCCGTACATGGCTGTGGCGCAGTGGTCGGATGTGCACGATGGTTTTCCAGACTATGAGCGGAAGGCCGACTGCGTTTTTTGGGTGGCCTTTGTGTCTGAAAACGAGTTGGGTGACAAGGAGCGGGCGAAAAAAGCCTACCTTCTGCTGCTCGAAGAGTACGCCGATTCTCAGTTTGCTGAAGCGGCTCGACATGCACTGATCGCGCTGCCTTGATTGCGCAGCCCTATTGAATTGCCAAGCTGATATGAAGCTCAATCGCCTAAAGTACCTATTCGTCTACACCGTTCCGGTTTCGGCGGTTCTTTCGTTTACTGGGGAGGGTCTTTGGGCGTTTGCTCCGCTGATTTATGCGTTTGGCATTGTGCCTGTCTTCGAGTTTTTGTTGCCTGTCAATGGCCGGAATTTGACGGAGGCTGAGCGCAACTGGGTGGAGAACTCACGATTTTTTGATGTGCTGCTCTTCGTGATGCTGCCCGTGCAATGGTGTTTACTCGTGCTGTTTTTTGTGTCCATTCAAGGGCTGGATCCCTGGACTGCGCTTTGGTGGGGGCGCGTCAGCGGAATGGGCGTGATGTCTGTTGTGGTGGGAATCAATGTTGCGCATGAGCTGGGGCATCGCCCCGGTCGTCTTCATCAATTGGCCTCGCAAGGCTTGCTGCTGTCGACCTTGTACTTGCAGTTTTTCATCGAGCACAACCGTGGTCACCACCGCGATGTGGGGACCCACGGCGATCCGGGGACGGCGCGCAAATGGGAGGTGCTCTTTTTGTTTTGGCTGCGCGCCTTGCCGACGGTTTGGCGCGGGGCGTGGCAACTGGAGGCGGCCCGCTTGAAACGTGCGAAGCAGCCGATTTGGTCACGCCACAACCAGATGATTCGTTTCCAACTGACCCAGGTAGCCTTGGTTCTGGTCGTTTGGCAGCTCTTTGGGGTGGACGTCCTGATCGGTTTTGGCTTGGCGTCTTTGTTTGGGATTCTACAGCTTGAGACGGTCAACTACATTGAACATTACGGACTTACGCGGAAAAAGGTGAGTGAATTTCGCTACGAGGCGGTGCGGCCCGAACACAGTTGGAATTCTAATCACACGGTCGGCCGCCTGCTGCTTTTTGAGATTTCCCGGCATTCTGACCACCACCATCTTCCGGGCAAGCCGTACCCGACGCTTGACCACGTGGAGGACGCGCCACAAATGCCGACCGGCTACCCCGGCATGATCCTCATGGCTCTGGTTCCGCCGTTGTGGTTTTGGGTGATGCACCGCCAAATTCGCCGCCTTCCGAGCCGCATATAAATTGTATCGCTTGCCTACCTTCGCGGCATGTCAAAATTTCCCGCTGGCGTCCTTTGGGGCGACGAGGCCAACGCCCTTTTAAACGACGCAAAAAACGAAGGCTACGCCCTTCCTGCTGTCAATATTATCGGAACGAATTCTTTGAACGCTGTGCTTGAAACAGCAGCCCGCATGGAGTCGCCGGTGGTCATTCAGCTCTCGAACGGCGGTGCAAAATTTTACGCTGGCAAGTCTTTGCAATTGCCCGACGAGGGGGCTGCAGTGCTCGGCAGCGTATCTGCTGCACTGCACGTCAATGAATTGGCACGTGCATACGGCGTCCCTGTAATCATGCACACAGACCATTGCGCGCGGAAACTCCTGCCGTGGATGGACGGCTTGATCAGCCGCAGTGAGGAGCATTATGCCAAGTTCGGGCGTCCCCTCTACAGTTCGCACATGATCGATCTGAGCGAGGAACCGCTTGAGGAAAACATCGCCACCTGCAAGGCTTACTTGAAGCGCATGGCGCCGATGGGTATGACCCTCGAAATCGAGCTGGGCGTAACGGGTGGTGAAGAGGATGGGGTGGACAATACCGGGATCGATGCGGCGCATATGTACACCCAGCCTGAAGATGTAGCCTACGCTTACAAAGAGCTCAGTGAAGTTTCTCCGCTGTTCACGATCGCAGCAGCGTTCGGCAATGTGCACGGGGTCTATAAGCCGGGCAATGTCGAGCTGACGCCCGTGATTCTCAAGAATTCGCAGACCCACGTGCAGAAGGAGTTTGGCACGGCCGACAAGCCGGTTCGCTTTGTCTTTCACGGCGGCTCGGGCTCCTCTCGGGAAGAAATCCGCGAGGCAATCTCCTATGGTGCAGTGAAGATGAACATTGACACAGATATGCAATGGGCCTACCTCGCCGGTGTGCGTGATTACGTTGCTGATTGGTCGGCATATTTGCAGTCCCAGATTGGCAATCCTGAAGGCGCCGATTTGCCGAACAAGAAAAAGTACGATCCGCGCGTGTGGCTTCGCCAGGGCGAGACCTACTTCGTCGACCGCCTCGAGCAGGCATTTGACGATTTAAACGCAGTCGGTCGCAACGTCTGAATGCCGATCCAGCCCTTTGACTTGACTGGGTCGAGCGCGGGCCGTGCCCTAGGAAAGGCGGCCCAACGACTTGCCGCGGCGCGCATTGCCGATTTACACGACGAGCCGGGGCGCCTCGATGCCTTGCGCCTAAAGGCCTGTGGAATCTCGGTCAGCACAGCCAACCAGTCGCTTGACCTCGACGCCTTCAAACGACTGCAGTCACTCGCTGACGAAGCGGGGATTGAACGCGCCAGGGCTGCCCAGTTTTCTGGCGAAAAGATA
>CALACF010000115.1 GCA_937890245.1 uncultured Flavobacteriales bacterium | reverse complement strand
CGTCATTGAGGACAACACCGCCCACATGATCATCAACAATGGATTTGACTGGGACATGGAAGTGGGCTTGGTTGGCCATATTGATTTGATCACAGGCGCATACACCGAGACGGATTTGGGCGTAAACGGCCTGAACCCGATTCACTTGTTTGCCAGTGAGAACGGCTTGGTCACGGTCAACACGATGCAGTACGCCAGTACGTCGTTGAGCCGCGTGGCAGGTGGCATTGCGACAACAGAAATGGTGGCTGACGTGTCCGCCGGCTGTGGTGCGGCTTCGCTTTGGGCTGAGAACCTCGTATTCCAAATCAGCGGAGAAACAACAGTTCGCGTTCACGGCACCGACGATTTGACGGCTTCGGGCTCCTGGGGTGCAGGTGAAACTGAATTTTACGGCATGGCTTCTAGCGTTGCTTGGGACCGCGTGTTCGCCGGCTCAACCGACTTCGTGACGACGGGCGGTGTGAGCGTTTTCAACATCTCCGGCGAGCTGCAGACTTCGTTTGCAACTGGGCTTGCGCCTGGGCATTTTGCCTTGGTCGCAGGGCCGAACGCCATCGCTGATGCGCCAGCATCGCTGCTTCCGCGCGTTGAAGTGGCCCGTTGCGATTTGATGGGCCGCCGTATTTCCGCCGCGATCCCTGCGGCCGGGCTGGTCGTCGTTCGCTATGCAGACGGGACAGCTTCCGTGCAGCGAATTCTCGACTGAACCGAGCAACCCATTGACCTAATAAGCAGTTTGTACATTTGCCGCGACTTTACCCGCGGCCTGCCCCGTGAAACTACCTGCGATATCGCCCCAAACCATGCCAGCAATTTTCCGTGCCGTTGCGCTTTTGATCCTGGCCTTGCCTTTGGCGGTCAGCGCCCAGTATGTAGTTGACACGCCGGCTGATATGCCCGATGCCAATCCAGGCGATGGCATCTGTTCAACGACAAGTGGTGACTGCTCTCTGCGTGCTGCGGTCGAAGAGGCCACCGCTTCAGGCGCGGCAGCCACAATCAGCGTTCCGGCGGATAGCTACGCCATCACGGAAGGCCATCTGGTAATCTCTACCGAGGTTGAAATCACAGGTGCCTCAGCGCGTACGACCTTTTTGGACGCCACAGGAAATAGCCGACACTTCAGGGTCACAGCGACAGGTTCGCTGACCATCCAGGACGTCGAGCTGCTCAACGGCTTCAGATCGGGAAACCACGGTGGTGCCATCAAGAATGACGGCATCTTGGACATGCTCAACGTATCGGTTCGCAGCTGTTCTGTGTTCGGGACAAATGCAACGCCTTCATACGGTGGCGCCATTTACAACGGTTCAGTTGCCACCATCAATGCGGTCACCTTCCAGGACTGTCATTCCACTGGAGGCAGTGGCAACAACGGTGCAGGCGGCGGCGGCGGCGGCTGTGGTGCAGGTGGTGCCATTGCACATTGGTATGGAGTTTCGCTCGATTTGGTGAATTGCACAATCACAGGCTGCTCGGCTACGGGCGGTGCAGGCGGCAATGCAAACAACGCTACGAACAACGGCGGCAGCGGTGCGGCTGGCATCGCTTCTTTTGGTGGCGGCGGCGACGGCGGCGATGTCAGCTTTAATAATGCTGACGGTGGAAATGGCGGCCTCGGCGGGGGCGGGGGCGGTGGCGCTGAGGACATTTCTTGGGGCGGTGGTGATGGCGATGGTGGCACGGGCGTGTATGCTGGAACGGGTGGCTCTGTTAGTGGCACTACAGGCGGCGGCGGCGGTGGAGCGGGCCTTGGCGGCGCGCTGTTTTCTCGCTCAGGTGCGGTCAGCCTCAGACACTGCACCATTTACGGAAATTCGACGCAGGGCGGTGCCGGCGGCACTTCTCCATTTGGACCAGCTGGGGGCGATGACGGAACGGGCCGCGGAGCGGGCATTCTGGTTTACACAGGTTCGGTCACCATCGATCAGTCGGTTGTGTATGCCAATTCAGCAGACGCCGGGATGGACGAAGACATTTTCGTGGCTTCAGGCACAGTGACCAGCGACTTGGGTCACAATGCGCTGGGTGAAATTGGCACAACGACATTGGACGGAACGACCACAGGTAACCTTCTGGGAACGGACCCGCTGCTCGGTGTTTTTGGCAACAACGGCGGCCCGACGGACACGTTTTCTCCCTTGCCCTGCGACCCCGTCAGTCCGTTGATTGATGCGGGCGTGGCGTCTGCTGTGACAACGGATCAGCGCGGCGTATTGCGCGATGCGCTGCCCGACATCGGATCGGTGGAAGGGCCACCGCCCGTGGATATCGCGATCGGTGATACGACGCTATGCCCCGGTGAAACTTGGCTCGTCGAAGTGACGTGGCCCGACGCTGATTTCACGTGGCAGGACGGCAGCACGGGTTCGAATTTCTTGGTTGAAGGCGCCGGAACGTACACCGTTACCGTTGAGGCCAATGGCTGTTCGGAAGACTTCTCCACCACCGTAGATCTCGTCGATATCACCCCACCTGACTTCGGGCCGGATACCACGATTTGCCCCGGTCAGTTTGTGACGCTTGACGCTGAAAATCCAGGCGCCATTTACGCTTGGAGTAACGCGACCTGGGGGCAGACCACATTGATTGTCGATTCCGGTGAGGTCCATGTGCTACTGCAAATCGAAACCTGTATTGTGTCGGATACCATTCATATCGGACTCTTTGAGTCGTACCCACTTGAATTGGGATTGCCACAAACATTGTGCGAAGGCGGCTCGGTTGATTTGGACGCATTGAATCCAGACTGGTTGGGACTCGTCCCGGACTTTCTTTGGGGCGATGCAACGATCGGCTCGGTCAACAGTGCCACGGCGGCGGGCATGTATGGCGTCATTGCCACAACCGCTGAAGGATGCACGGTCAGCGATGCGGTCGAGATCATCGTCAGCCCGCTGACTGCGGTTGACCTCGGGCAGGAC
>CALACF010000114.1 GCA_937890245.1 uncultured Flavobacteriales bacterium | reverse complement strand
CGAGATCTTTGGGGCGGGGAATCCGGCGCTGGACCATGCAACCTCACAAATATAGGTTTGGCGAGAAGTATACATACTTGGGGCAGGTTCAGTACTCTTTAATTACTGAGCAGTAGCCCACCCGTTTGCAAGCCGCCCATCCGAGGACATCACCATGGTCATTCTTGTCGCCGATAGCCCAAAACACGGCTCAGGAGAGATCTACCGGTTACTGCGCCGCAGGGTCCTAGAGGGAGGCTTGCCTCCAGCTACCAAAGTAAACATTCAGCACCTGGCTACCGAGCTCAACACCTCCGCGACTCCAGTGCGGGAAGCTCTCCGCCAGCTCCAAGGCGACGGTCTCCTTCTTGCGACATCCCACAAGGGCTACGCCACCACCGACGTTCTCGATCGGGCGGGGGTTAAATCTCTCTTCGAGTTCCGCCTTCTTATCGAACCCTGGGCAGCGAGTGTGGCTGCGACCGATTCGCTCCGTAACCCAGCACGTGAACTCGAGCGCGAGATCAAAGCTTTTAATCCTGCTATGGATTCCGTGCGGCATGCGATGATCTATCACGACAGCCGATTCCATGGCAGAATTCTCGCTGCCTCCGAGAACTCTCTCGTCATTGACGCCTACGAAAAGTCACACTGTCATCTACATCTATTTCGGATGATCGGCGAACACTGGGATTGGAGGGCTTCCTTGACCCAACATCAAGAAATTCAGTCCGCCATCGCTCGAGCCGATTCAACGGGGGCCGAGGAGGCAATGCGCAGCCACCTTCATCAGGCGTATGAGGGATTCATGTCTGAGTTAGAACCCCTTGCAGAGTCTAAGGAAAAACTTCGGGAGCCTAGTTCCCCAAGGATAATTTCCAAGAAAAGCTAGCCGCTTCGATATAAGGCGGCCCCGCCGTGGGAGAGAAGATCCCAGAAAAAGTGCTGTGACCCACATGGTGCCAGTTATGCCAGGAGGCGTGGACGATGCGGCACCCAAAAACTGAGGGGTTGACATGGGCAACAGTCTTTCGTTTCCGAGGAAGGTCACTCGACCTGGCCGCGCTCTCGTGGGGATACCGACAGCACAATTCAGGCAGGACCTAGCGTCCGCCCATGAGGTCCATGAAGCCGTAGGGAT
>CALACF010000113.1 GCA_937890245.1 uncultured Flavobacteriales bacterium | reverse complement strand
CGTTCGAAGGCTTGAAAAGACCGGGGTCATCCGGGGGTATGCTGCCCACATCGACCGGGCGGCCATGGGATTGCAGATCCACGCCTTCTGCAACGTGTCACTCAAAGAACACAGCGCCGCGTTTTTGAAAGAATTCGAAGCTGGAATCGGCGCCTTCAAAGAGGTCATCGCCTGCTTCCACATCGCCGGGTCCATGGATTACCACATTGAAATTCAAGTCGCCGACATGGCGGCCTTCCACCGTTTCATCTCAGAACGCCTTGCTGCCATGCAGAACATCGGAACTGTGCACAGCTCGTTTGTCATGCGCGAGGTCTGCCGCCGCTGATCGTCAGTCCAAGGCGGCAATACCAGGCAAGATTCGCCCCTCGAGGTACTCGAGCATGGCGCCGCCGCCAGTTGAGACGTAACTCACTTTTTCAGCGAGACCTGCCGCGTTGATGGCTGCAACTGAATCGCCGCCGCCCACCAGCGTGAACGCGCCCTTTGACGTTGCGTGCACCAAGGCGTCCGCCATAGCGAGGGTGCCTGCGGAGAAGTTTTCAAATTCGAACACGCCCATCGGGCCGTTCCATAAAATCGTGCGCGCCTCACGGGCGCGGGCCGCGAACTCACCGCGGGAAGCCGGACCGAGGTCCAGGCCCATCCAGCCATCGGGAATTTCGTCAATTGGGCAGGTCTGTACTTGGGCGTCGCGAGCAAACTTGTCCGCACACAGTGCGTCAGTCGGGAGAATGATCTCTACGCCTGAAGAAGCTGCTTGGGTGAGCAACTCGAGCGCATCGCCGTACATATCAGGCTCAGCTAGCGAGTTGCCGATCTTGCCACCGCGCGCGGCAATAAACGTGTAGGCCATGCCGCCACCGATGAAAATTTGGTCGACCCGGGAGAGCAGGTTTTTCAACACTGCGAGCTTGCTCGAGACTTTGGCTCCGCCGATGATGGCGGCGACGGGGCGTTGGGGGGCCTCCATCAATTGGGATAAAGCCTCAACCTCACGGGCCATCAACAGGCCCATGGCGCGGTCGTTGGGGAAAAATTTCGCGATTGTGGCCGTGGATGCATGGGCGCGGTGAGCGGTTCCGAAGGCGTCACCAATGAAACAGTCGCCGTTTTCAGCCAATTGCCCGGCGAAAAACTCGTCGCCCTTTTTTTCCTCAGGATGGAATCGAAGATTTTCCAGCAAGGCCACCTCACCAGGCATCAAAGCCTGGGTGACGTCCAAGGCCGCATCTCCAACACAGTCCGTTGCAAAGTTTACTGGTCGGCCAAGCAAGGCTTCAAGTGCTGTGACAATATGCCGAAGCGAAAACGCCGCATCCGCAGACTTCGGCCGTCCCAAATGCGACATCAGCACAGCCGATCCGCCAGCGGCCAACACCGCTTCAATCGTCGGCATGGCAGCACGTATTCGCGTGTCATCTGTCACAGCCCGCACGCCCAAGGCGTCTGGAGGCGAGAGCGGCACGTTGAAATCCACGCGGATCAGCACGCGGCGGCCAGAAATTTGGAGGTCTTGGAGTTGCATGATCGTTGTGAATCAGGAAAACTAAGGTGTCAGGAAAACAAGGTCGCCATGCCGACTTTCCGCTCCACAACAGCGGCCAGATCCGCAATCGAAACGCGCTCCTGCAGCATCGTATCGCGGTCGCGCACCGTTACAGCGCCGTCCGTCAAGGTCTCGTGGTCAACCGTGATACAAAGCGGCGTGCCGATTGCGTCCTGGCGACGGTAGCGGCGGCCGATGGCGTCCTTCTCATCGTATTGGACGTTGTAATTGAGCTTCAAGAGCTGCAGCACTTCGCGCGCCTTTTCTGGCAGACCGTCCTTTTTCAGCAGGGGCAACACCGCTACTTTGACGGGCGCCAAGGCCGCTGGAATCGACATCACTGTGCGTTCCGTTCCCCCTTCGAGTTGCTCCTCCCGAAGCGAGCTTGAAAGCACGGCAAGGAACATCCGATCCAGCCCAATCGACGTCTCCACTACATAGGGGACGTAGCTCTCTTCCCGCTCGGGATCATAGAAACGCAGCTTGCGCCCTGAATGCTCTTCGTGGGCTTTCAAATCAAAATCCGTGCGGGAGTGGACGCCCTCAAGCTCCTTGAAGCCCATCGGGAAATCAAACTCGATATCGCTCGCTGCGTCCGCGTAGTGGGCCAGCTTGATGTGGTCGTGGAATCGGTACAAATCGTCAGTCCCCGCCGCATCGCCGCCCAAACCGAGCGCCTTATGCCAAGCAATCCGCTGCTCCTTCCAGTACGCATACCATTTGGCCTGGTCGCCCGGTGCCACGAAAAACTGCATCTCCATTTGTTCAAATTCGCGCATCCGGAAAATGAACTGCCGCGCAATGATCTCGTTGCGAAAGGCCTTGCCAATCTGAGCAATGCCGAAGGGCAAACGCATCCGCCCGCTCTTCTGAACATTGAGGAAGTTCACGAAAATGCCCTGCGCCGTTTCGGGCCGCAAATAGATCAAGCCCGCATCGCCACTGACGGCTCCGAGCTCTGTTTTGAACATCAAATTAAACTGGCGCACGTCCGTCCAATCGCGCGTGCCGCTCACCGGACACACGATGCCCAGCTCCTCGATCAAGGCTTTCACCCCAGCCAAGTCCTCGGCCTCCATCGCCGTCTTGAACTTCTCGTTGATGCCGTCAATCTCGGCCTGACGCCGCAAGCAATTACCGTTGGTCGCAAGAAATTCGGCCTTGTCAAACGCGTCGCCAAAACGCTTTTGCGCCTTCTTCACATCCTTGGCAACCTTTGCCTCAATCTTCCCGATGTGGTCCTCGATCAGTACGTCCGCGCGGTAGCGCTTTTTGCTGTCCTTGTTATCAATCAGCGGATCATTGAACGCGTCCGTGTGCCCTGAAGCTTTCCACGTTTTTGGATGCATGAAAATGCTGGCGTCCAAGCCGACAATATTTTCGTGCATGCGAACCATCGCTGTCCACCAATAGGACTTGATGTTGTTCTTCAATTCAACGCCGAGTTGGCCGTAATCATAGGCTGCACTGAGCCCGTCATAGATCTCGCTCGAAGGGAACACGAAGCCGTATTCCTTTGCGTGTCCGATCACTTTCTTGAGTTGGTCGTCTTGGGCCATTGCGGTTTGAATGTGATGTCAATTTCTGGTATGCCAATTGCGGTTCGGCAGCAGTTTGCAAAAGTACAGCGCGATTCCCGCACCCCGATACAACCAAGGCACAAGCCCGTGCGTTGTAGATTCACACGCCATGCCCTTTTACTTCCGCGATTTGGTTCGAAAATTTGCCGCTGCCCCGGCATTTTTTGTGTGCGCGGCTTTGTTGGGCCAATCCAGCCCGCCAGAAGTAAGCTACGTGCCCAATCAAGGGCAGTGGGACGACCCATCGGCGTACCGCGCAGAAGTCGCGGGCGGCGTGATCTGGCTGGAAGCCGCAGGATGGACCGCGCTCGAAAGGTTGGCGCCCGAGGCGGGGGCGGATAAGCACGACATCTACGGGCGGCAGCACATCGCTTGGCGCGGGCGCTGGGCCGAGCAGGCGCCGGCACCGGCACCGGGAAACGACGCCCCGCTGGCCGATGAAACCTGGGCGGCGGAAGCGCTCAGCAACAGGCGCTACAACTATTATCTGGGCGACGACCCGGACACGTGGGCCGAAGGATTGCAGGGCGCCGGTCGCGTCTATCAGCGCGGGGTGTGGCCGGGCATCGATGTCCGCTGGAGTGGCAGCCCCTCGGTTCGAGCCAAATTCGACTTCATGGTCGCCCCGGGCGCCGATCCGGCCCAAATCGGGTGGGACATTGAAGGCCAGCAGCCCCGATTGCTCGAGGACGGACGGATTGAGATCGGCACGTCCCACCTCGAGAAGCCTTGGGCCTACCAACTGATCGACGGACGGCTGCTCGATGTGGACTGCGCGTATGTCATGCGCCGAGGGAAAATCACCCTCGAACTGGGCGCATATGAAAACGCGCACCCGCTGGTGATTGACCCAGAAATCACCTTCTCCACGTACATCGGCTCGACGGCAGACAACTTTGGAACCACCGCCAGCAACGGCCCCGACGGGCGCCTCATCGCAGCAGCAGCCGTGTTCGAAAACGGCTACCCCACCACAGCAGGTTCGATCGACAATAGTTTCATCGGCGGAATTTGCGACGTCGCGTTCAGTGTCTTCAGCGCCAACGGATCCAACTTGGAATACTCCACCTATTTGGGGGGCAGCCGAGGCGAAGTGCCCCACAGCATCGCATACGACCCGGTCGGCCAAACCGTCGCCATGATGGGCACCACCGGATCGAACAACTTCCCCACCTCGCCGGGTTGCCATCAGCCCAACCTAAGCATTGGCCCAGCCGTCACGATCAACATCTACGGCCCCACCGAACAGCCACAGGGACTCGACTTGTTCGTCGTCAAATTCGACATTACCAACTGGATTATGGACCAGTCAACCTACGTTGGCGGCACGGGCGCAGACGGCTTGAACATGGCCGGCGGGCTCAAAGCCAATTTCGGCGATGACTATCGGGGCCAGGTCGACATCGCCCCCAACGGCACGGTGTGGATCGCCACAACCTCAACCTCCACAGACCTCACCTTGCCCGGCGGAAGCAACAACAGCGGCGGTCAAGACGGGCTGATTCTGGGGCTGGCACCCGATTTGAGCAACATCGATTACGGCGCATTTTTTGGGGGTTCAAATGACGACGCAGCCTACAGCATCGAAGAAAATGGCGGGTTGGTTTACGTCGGCGGAGGGGCCAAGTCCACCAACCTCGACCTTCCGCCAGGCGCCGTGCAAACAGCCAACGCCGGCGGACCGACCGACGGCTGGGTGGGTGTTTTTTCAACGGCTAGCGGCAACCTCATGCCTCAATTCGCCACCTACCACGGCGGTTCCAACTACGACCAAGTCTACTTCGTCCAAACAGACGCCGACGGCCGCGTATACGCCTATGGCCAAGCAAGAGACGGCCTGCCCATCGCAGGCGATGTGTACTCAAACGATGGATCAGGCCAATTCATCACATGCTGGACCCCCGACTTGAGCGAGATTCTTTGGCAGACCACAATTGGCACAGGCAATGGGTCGATCGACATTTCACCCACGGCTTTCCTAGTCAGCGACTGCAACCAGATCTACATCTCAGGCTGGGGCGGGCAAACGAACGACAACAGCGGATCCGCCCAAGTCAGCGGCAGTACAACCTTCGGGCTGCCAACAACAAGCGATGCCTACCAAAGTTCAACCGACGGGAGCGATTTTTATCTGGCTGTGCTCGCACCCGAAGCCGCCGACCTGGTCTACGCAACTTTCCTCGGCGGCGGCTTCTCTAGCGAGCACGTCGATGGCGGCTCCTCGCGTTTCGACATCAATGGAACGGTCTACCAAGCCGTCTGCGCTGGCTGCGGCAGCTTTGACGACTTCCCATACACGCCCGGCGCGTGGAGCTCACAAAACCCCAGCTTCAACTGCAACATGGGGGTCTTCAAGTTCGAGCTCGGCACCTTGAATGCCAACGCAGAGCTCGAAGACCCGGACGCCTACTGCACGGGCGAAGAAATCCAGTTCGTCAACAACACGGGCGGCTCCGCCGCTTTTGAGTGGAACTTCGGCGACGCCACTTTTTCCGAAGAAATCGAGCCCCTGCACCTCTACGGCATCCCCGGCGAGTACACCGTTCAGCTCATTGCCAGCGACACGACCGGCTGCCTTGAGCCCGACACGGCCTACGTCGATGTGTTGGTAGCGCCGGATGCCGATCCGCAGATCGAGCCGGTTGAAGCCCTCTGCCTCGGCGAGGAACTTCAACTTCAAGGGTCGGGCAACGGCAACCTGATTTGGTGGCCGCCTGCCGGCTTGAGCGCCACCAACGTCGCCGACCCATTGGCCGCGCCTACGGTTACCACGACGTACACCTTGACGGACGTTGCCATCTGCGGCACAGCCACGGCCGAAGTCACGCTCGAAGTCGTAGAGCTCACGTCCGAGGCGCCGGGCGATGGGCAAATTTGCCTGGGGGACGAAGTGGAATTGGCCATCACATCGGAGGCCCCCGATCCAGGCAGCCCGCCCGACCCCAGCTGGAGCTACGCTTGGGTTCCAGTCGCCGGGCTCAGCGACCCGACCGCCGCCGCCCCATTGGCCAGCCCCGCCATCACGACCACCTACACCGTGACGGTCGAAACGCCCGAGGGCTGCTTCCGCGAGCACGAACTCACCATCGGCGTCGTGCCCTCCGCGCCGGGCGACAGCATCTACGCGGACGTCCCGCTCTGCATCGGCCAAAGCACCTTGCTCTCAGCCGCCCCCGGCTCCACGTGGCAATGGGGCCCCCAAGACGGGCTCACCACCCCGGGCGCCCAGTCCACCTACGCTTCGCCCACGACCACCACCACGTACGCGATCACCATCACGAACCTCTGCGGACCTGGGGTCGACTCCGTCACAGTTGAAGTCCTCGTGCCCGAGGCCAACGCATCCGACGGCGGACTCATCTGCCCGGGCGACCCCTTCGAAGTGGCGGCCTGGGGCGCAGGCGGAAGCGGCGGCACTGGCGGAAGTGGCGGTGCCGGCAATCAGTTCCAATGGACCCCTGGAGCCATGGTCGCAAGCCCTGGATCGGCCTCCACCACGGTCCATCCGCTGACCACCCAAACCTTCACGGCCTACGTCACCGACAGCGACGGCTGCACCGCCTCGGCCTCGCTCACCGTCACGGTCCTGCCGCCGCCCTACGTAACGGCAGGCCCCGACCTCGAACAGGTCTGGCTCCAGCCCACCTTCCTGCTCGGCGACATTGGCGCCACGGTCGACTCCATTTGGTGGACCCCCTCCGAAGGCTTGTCCTGCGACACGTGCCTGTATCCCGAAATCATCAACGGCAGCGGCGGCGTCTACACCCTTCACGTCCAAGACCTCGCGGGCTGCCGCGCCTCGGATGATGTCATCGTCGAATACCATTATCCGCTGTACGTCCCCTCGGCCTTCACACCCGGCAACGACGGCATCAACGACGGCTTCAGGCCGGTCGGCGCCGGGCTCGCAGCCTACGAACTCGGCTCGCCCGATCGCGGCTACCGATTCGAAATCTGGAACCGCTGGGGCGAGCTGATCTGGCTAACGCACGACCCCGCCGACTATTGGCAGGGCGAAGTCCTGGGCCCACTCGACGGCGACGGCATCCCTTCAAACGGCCAGCATTTCGTCATCTCCGATGTCTACTCCTGGCGCGTGTTCTACCCCACGCACAAAGGGCGCGAGTCGCGGCAAGGGCATGTGACGGTTGTGCGGTGAGCGCTTTTCAATCTGCGAGGAATTAGTGCAATGTCCTACGCAGGTAGTTTAATTGCCCTGAATGTCGGGAAAGGTGACAACTCAATTGTACCAGAAAGAACCCAACTGTGACGCCTTTGTGCTGTGGCGGTGGATTGGGCATGGGAGCGGACATCAATTCCGGATCCAATGCGCTCAAGGTTTTACGGATAGCCGCTCTAGTGGATGAGACCTCGTCTAAAAGCTCTGATTTGGTCCAAGGTGAATGACTGAACTCGCCGTCCCGGTCTCTTGTGTAACCGTCGGAGCCAAGCTCTTCTCCAATGAAGTGGCGCAGATTTCCGCACAGGTGTCGTGCGAGGGTGCCGACAGGGTTCGTAATGCCCGGAATCGACTTCCACAGATGTTCTTCCGGAGTCAATTCAATTTCCTTCGCAACGACAGCCATGTCCCGGTCTAAGATGTTGGCCATGTTCGCGAGATGGTCGCTACCTGTCATTTTACAGAGGGTTTTGTCCTTGCAATATCTATCATGCAGCTTTCACTCTGAACCTAGACCTTGAAGCTGAGGCTGCGCCCTCTACAATCTCAGGCATGCGGCTTGGTCCCCATGCCATTCTGGTTTTTCGGTTGATTAGGTCAATGGCGGAAGCGGGAAGTATTTCTTTCCAGTCATCTGTCTTTCCAGAGCGAAAGAAGGTGGAGGGATCGAAGTGGAAACTCCCGGGTTTTTCTTGGATGCTCTTCTTCATCGTGTTGAACTCTGTGCTCACCGCAATAGAGGCGGTCTGCTGTTCGCTCAACAATTGGTCGGGTGCTAGAAATTGAGCAAGGGTTCTAACGGATTCTAATTTTTCTTGTACGAGGTCCTCAAACCGCATCACCAGCAACTGTTCGGGAGCAATTCGGGGGTCGCGTGCCTGGGTCCAGCCAGAGGTGTGGTGGTGGTAATCTCCGAAATACAAGTCTCCACCGACGAACATCCGTGCGTAGCTGTCTAAGTCCAAGTCCGGGTTGACCTGTAGCAAGGGGTGCTTCTTATAAAAGAAATACTGGGACACTGCGGCCCCCCTTGGATCGCGGTAAACGTGAATGAACTTTGTTCCTGGGTGAATGCTGCGGAAAGGGAGGTCCTCTACTGGGCAATGGATATACCAAACCCTTGGTTGGCCTGCCGTTTTCTTGCGGTAATTCTCAAAGACATCGCGTCCTTTTTGAGAAACCATGACCTCAGGCCACGGCACAGAATCTACCCCAATGTCTCCCGATGCACAAGGATGGCTTTCTGGCAATCCGAGCGTGCGAAGGAGCTCTACAACGTATTTCTTGGTCAGGTGGGTTCCCACCTTTTGGTGGCTGCAGATGAAAATATCGTTTTCGTCAGTATCCCATGTAGCTGCGAGCGATTGAATGGCTTTAGGATCGATGAAAGGGGCGAGCATCCTTCCCCTGAAGCGGAGGTGGAGAAACCCATTGTTGTCTTGGACGGATGCGTGTTTGAAAATCTTCATGTCAGCAGGGGGATTGGAAATGCGGTATTGAAATATTCTTGTGGCAAATTTGCGGATGTTATGTCGTGTGGTTAGTGACGAACAATTGGGGTTGACGGTGACCTTTGTCACTTCCTTGGATATTCAACAGGTATCCGCCCTTTATCTTCCAAGCGATGAGACAATTAGATCATGTTGCCTTGCTTTTGCTCCGGCTAGGGGCTTGTTGTTTGATTTTCTGGGAATTGGAGCGATGCCCTCTCTTGCGCTTGTAGTGATTGCAGAACTCTTTGCGCCCGTCTTCACTTTGTTAAGGCTTCGTGGCGTTGCTTTTTGTGCGGTGAGCGCTGTTCAAGCTACGTACTGCTTCAAGTACGTATCGAGACTGCAAACGCGGATATTTTCGTCGATCAAGTAGTCATCTGAACTGGGCGTAATCAGCACGTTGTGCTCCGCTCCCAAATCCGAAAATGCCATTCGATTTCCCTTGGTCAGCTTCGGGTTATCCGTGTACTTTATTTCGATTGCCTCTTTCGGTTTTCCACCCTTCACCAAAACCAAATCGCATTCCGAACCCTGATGCGTCCGGTAAAAATATGGCGCGTAATCATCTGGAGAGAGTTGACATATTTGCTCGATCACATAGCCTTCCCACGAGGCGCCAATGACAGAATTCCCCTCCAAATCTTCAAAGGTGTCTACGCCAATCAAGGCGTGGTAAATTCCCGAATCTCGTATAAATATCTTCGGTGCTTTGACCAGGCGTTTCTTGATGTTGATCGAAAATGGTTGAAGTTGGCGCACGAGAAAAGCATCCTCCAAAAACGCGATGTACCTCTTTACCGTAGGCGCCGTTAAGCCCAAAGACCCCGATATACTACTTACGTTCAAGACGTTCCCATGGATGTGTGCCAACATGGTCCAGACCTTCCGAATCAGGCTCCGTTCAACGTTCAATCCAAGCAACGGAAGGTCCCTTTCAACATAAGTCTGGATAAAATTTCTGGTCCACTTCCGCTGCATCTTTTCGCTCCTGGCCAAGAGAGAATCCGGAAAGCCACCACGGACCCAATGCCGAATCATGTCGCAGTCTGTCAAATTGGCCTCGATGACCTCCAATCGATTCAATCCACCCAATTCTTCATAGGCAATCCTTCCTGCCAAAGACTCCGACGCATCCCTCATAAGATGTGGTGACGCCGAGCCGAGAATAAGAAAGCGCCCAGGCACCCGATGATCGTCAATCATCGCACGAAGCACAGGGAAGAGGTCCGGCTTGCGCTGGATTTCGTCGAGCACGATGCACTTGTCTTGGTTGCGCTCAAAAAAAAGGGATGGGTTGTCCAGCTTTGCAAGGTCCAAGGGCCTCTCCAGGTCGATAAACACCGCTTCCTTTTCTATCTGTTTCAGCAGCAACCGCGCAAGCGTAGTCTTCCCTACCTGTCGAGGCCCCACAATCCCAAGAACGGGAAAATGATTCAGCGTTTCCAGCAATTCCTCGGTGACACTTCGTTTAAGCATGTCCCAAAGATACAGCTTTATCCATGAAATTTGAAAGCCTACCTATAGTTTTTCATGGATACGTCTCCAATCAAGCAGCCCCCAACAACCCTTATCGCCTACCCATATGAAAGTCATGAGCAAAAGTGCTGTGCCCGTTTCCACGCAGTCCAATCCCCATTGAGGATCGTGTCGCGCGTCAACGCATTGTAGTCCTCAAAACCTACGTATTGAGCAAGGGTGCCGAGCGGGAGGTTATTCGGTCGCGTGCCCGCCAAGAAGCCAAAAAACCTGCGGATCACGCGGATCTTTAATCTGTCGTGGGTTACGTTCATCACTGAAGCTAAATATAGCACTTTGGCCAAGCTATAAACCATGACTTTTTCTATAGAGATGAGCAGCCTAAGGCCGCTATTGGTACTTTTAGCTCGGCGAAAGGGCGCGGTCGCCTTGCGCGATACAGGTTGTGCGTAAAGTTCGGCACAAGCTTTGCAAAGCGGACGGGAGGATTGCAAAGACTGTGTGAACTTTGGAGGCTGTTGTGGCCGGGTTGAATTGGCATCAAGGCAGGTATCTACGCAAAGGAATCGATATGGGAGAAGAAAGTTTGAACGAGCGGCTGAAAAGGCAAGCCGCACAAGATGTTGCCTCTGCGGCGCCCGTATCACCGAGCGCGCCCGTTTCGCCTAGCGCGCCTAAGTCACCTAGCACGCCTGCATCGCCGGGCATGGCACCGGTTCGAAGCGAAGACCCGATGAAGCGCAAGTACTTGATTGCCATTGCTGTTCTGGTCGTGGTCGTAGGATTTCTAGGATACCGGGTTGCGACGCAGTCGGGGACAATTGCCGAGCAAGTCGTAAACATCGATCAGCTGGGGGGTGAGCGCGCCCAATTGGAATTTGACTTAGAGAAAATGCGGTTCAGCTATGATACACTCGCTGTGGAAAACGGGGTGATGATGGACGAAATGGCCGCGCAACGGGGCGAAATTGATGCGCTGTTGAGCAAGGTGCGCGACCGCAACTACAAGGTTTCACGGCTGAAAAAAGAGGCCGGAACGCTGCGGCTGATCATGCAGGGGTACGTCGTGACAATCGACTCGCTCAACCAGTTGAATCTCGCGTTGGTCGCTGAAAACACTGCGATGCAGGCCGAAGTAGTTTCGGTTAAAAAGCGCAACGAGGACCTCGAGCAGCGGCAGGGGGATATGGAGGAGCTGATCGAAGCTGGGCAGGTCTTACAGGCGATGGACATCACGCCTACTGCGATTCGGATTGCGGCCAATGGCTCCCAGCGGCCCACGACGCGCGCGGCACGGACGGAGATGATCAAGACCTGTTTCACGCTGATGGAAAGCCGGATTGCAAAGCCCGGCGAACGAGAATTGGTCCTCGAGGTGGTCACGCCAGACAGCATGTCGGTGATGGCCACGCGCACGGTCGACTACAGCGGCGAACGGCTCGAAGCCTGTATTTTCTTCTCGTTTAAGGAAGGGACGGTGTTGTCCAATGGGACGTACACGGTGCACCTGGTTGATCAGGGCGTGCGAATCAGCAGTGCGGATCTAATCTTGCGGTAGCAAAACATTCCGGAGCGCTGGCAAAAGCGCGGGCCTCACGACCCCGAAAAAACGTAGGCCAGCGTGAGGCTCTGCTCGGAGAAGCCGAAGTTGTGCTGGACGCGCCCCTCGTCCAGGAGAAAGTTGCCCCACGCGATGTTGATGAAGCCGGCTTGGAGGCGGGCCAAGACGCGAATTCGGCCGTAGTCTGCGTACACGCCGCCCGATGCTGAGGCGCCATAACCGGAGATGGTCCATGTGTGGTGCACGCGCCAGCCAAACCAACGCAAGTCCGTGCGGCACAGCATGAGGCCAGCGCCGACCATGCCTTGAACGCCCAACTCGCCTCGGTCGGAAAGCTTCCAAACGGGGATGTCGCGCTCCAGGGCGATGCGGATGTAGTTCAGCCCGTCGCTGTGTTCGAAATTGAAGTCGCGCCAGCACCAAGCGAAGGGGTCGTTTGCAAAGGTGCCGACTGAAGCCGTGTCGACAGCCCAACCCGCATCGAGTGCCCAGGCCGGGTCGATCGTCCCCGAAGCCCGTAGCTGGCCGTGGGGCACCTTGTACTTCATATGATCCCAACCACCTGATATCCACCACTTTCCGCCGCGCCGTCCCGTTTCCCAGGGGAGGTCACGACCGAAGCGAGCATTGAATTGGGGGATGGTGAATTTGCCGGGGTTCAAATGGACGGCAGGATCGAAGGCCATCGGCATATCGCCAGCCCGCACTTGCAAAAGCGTGAAATCGATGCCCGGACCCGTGAAGTGGATATCGGCGGGCGTGTATCGGTCGCGGTTGTAGCCCCAATGCACGTACCACGCGGCGGGTTCTCCGTTCCGTTTCGAGGGCTTTTTCACCTTCTCAAGCCCGATGATATGGCCCTGCGACGGGCTGATTTGGGCCTGGGATAGGATTGGGATGAAGGCCAATATCGCCACGGTCAGGCAACACTTACAAAGCAAACGGTAGCGACTACACATCAGGGTGCAATGATACGCAACGGATCGGGGGAATCGTACGATCCTCGCCCCATGCAATTACGATCTACACCCACAAATATGCTGGGGCGAATGGGAGAATCCCGGGCGCTTGAACACTTGCAGTTCCTTGGTTGGGAGGTGCTTGAGCAGAATTGGCGCAACCGCCGAAATGAAGTTGACATGATCGCCCGCGATGGCGAAACCGTTGTTTTTGTCGAAGTCAAGTACAGGAGCGGGCCCTTGCAGGTGGCCGAAGAGGACGTGGTTTCTCGAGGGCAGGAACGCAGAATTATGAACGCAGCGCGGGCCTATTTGGCCGAACAGAAATTGCACGATTGTGAAGTCCGGTTCGATTTACTACTCGTTCTGGGCTGCGAAGATGGGCACCGCCTGGAGCATTACCAGTCAGCCTTTCATCCGAACGTGTCATTGGGGCGTTGGCCAACCGCTTAGAAGTGGTGACGCTCAGCATAGACTGCTTACCTTTGCGGCCCGATCCCACAACTTATGGCGTCTTCATCTTCATCCCGTTCTTCTCGTCCCGGCCGTCCACAGCGCACGGGCCGATCTGGCAATCCCAACCGTGGCACCCGTGATGAACGTGGGCCGCGTGACGAACGTGGTGGCCGCGATGATCGCGGAAGCCGTGACGAACGTGGCCCGCGCGAGGAGCGTGGAAGCCGGCAGTCAGCTGGCGGTGGAAACCGTGGGCGCTTGTCCGACAAGAAAACCGAGCGTGACAGTGGTCGCGACGAAGGGGGCTACCGCGGACGCGAGGAGCGACAAGGAGGTGACGAGCCCCGGAATCGCGATGAGCGGCGCGGGCGTGACGATCGCCGGGAACGCGACGATTACCGTGGAAAAGGCGAGAAGAAATTCGAGAGCCGCACCGGGCGGCCACGGCGCGATGCGCCGGGAAATAAGTCGCCATTGAAGGAGCCGGGCGCACCAATGCGCCTGAACAAATTCATCGCGAACTCAGGCATGTGCCCGAGGCGCGAGGCAGACCTGTTGATTACAGCAGGTGCAGTGATGGTGAACGGAGCGGTCGTGACCGCACTTGGCACAAAGGTTATGAGTACCGATGAAGTCATCATCGAAGGCCAACGCCTCAAGCCGGAGCCAAAGCGCTACGTCTTGTTGAACAAACCCAAGAATTTCGTGGGCAACGCAGACGATCCAGGCGGCAAGCGCAACGTGATGCAGCTCATCCACAAGGCAACGAAGGAACAGCTCTCACCTGTGGGTCGGCTCAGCCGGCACACCACTGGATTGATGCTCTTTACGAACGACGACGAAATGGCCACGCGCCTGCTATCCCCAGGAGGGAAAGTGCGGAAGGTGTTCCACGTCACCACCAAACAGAAGGTGAACAACGCGCATCTCGAAGCGATGAAGGAGGGCTTCAAAATTGGCGATCATTTGGTCAAGGCCGACGCCGTTGAATATGTAGGGAATCGACAGGACCCGCATGAGATTGGGATAGAGGTGCACTCCGGTCGCAACAAGATAGTTACGCGGATGTTTGAGCACTTTGGATATGAAGTCATCAAGATGGACCGCGTGATTTATGCGTGTCTGACGAAGAAGGATTTGCCGCGGGGCCATTGGCGGCATCTCGCTGAAGAGGAGTTGAATATTATGCGCATGTCGCTATGAACGAAGCGAGTGCGCGCGATTTGAGCTTGGTCATTATTCCGACCTACAACGAGAAGGAAAACATCGTCAAGATGCTCCAGACCGTGATGGCGTTGGATTGCGGAGACGCCGATCCATTTCATGTGCTTGTAGTGGACGACGGTTCGCCTGATGGAACGGGGGACTTGGTTCGGGGGGTGCAAGCCGAATTTGGCGAGCGGGTTCATCTTTTAGAACGCGCCGGAAAACTCGGGCTGGGAACGGCCTATATCGCTGGTTTTAAATGGGGACTGGGGCGCAACTACAGCTATATTTTCGAGATGGACGCGGACTTTTCGCACAACCCATCCGACCTCGTGCGCCTGCGGGCGGCATGCGTCACTGGGGCAGGCGTAGCGGTGGGTTCTCGGTACGTGAAAGGCGGTGGCGTTGTGAATTGGCCCTGGCACCGAAGGGCGATGAGCTATGGCGCCTCGCTGTACGTCAACCTGATATTGAACCTCGGCGTCAGGGACGCAACAGCCGGTTTCAAATGCTACCGAGCAGAGGTCCTGAAGACAATGGATTTAGATGCAATCCACTTTGTGGGCTATGCCTTCCAAAT
>CALACF010000112.1 GCA_937890245.1 uncultured Flavobacteriales bacterium | reverse complement strand
ATGACTTCCATGCGTGGACTAAATATACTTAGCCACGCTGCCTGCTGAAGGGGAAGTGGTGGGCGGTGAGGGACTCGAACCCCCGACCCCCTCGGTGTAAACGAGGTGCTCTGAACCAGCTGAGCTAACCGCCCTGAAGGTGCAAAAGTAGGCACAAAACTAGCATAGCTTTGAGGCGATGGGCAAAGCTTTTTTTCCAACAGCGATTTGGCGCGTTTTCCGCTACGCAATTTGGAGACTTCGTGGAGGAAAAGCGCCGCTTTTGAAGCCTACTCCTGCGCAAGTTGTCATCCGTGAGAAGATGGCTGCACTGCGCGATGACCATTGGCCAATCGAGATTCGAGATTTCGGTGCGGCACGTGTTGATGGGCCGCCCATCCAACGCAGTAGCACGGTTGCCCGTGTGGCGCGATCGGCTTCGAAGGCCTCATGGCAGGCCGAGCGATTGGCTTGGTGGCTTGAGCGCATGGAGGCAAAACACGTGTTAGAGCTGGGGTCTTGCTTGGGGACGACGACAGCTGTGATGGCGGCCACATCGTCGCGGCCACTGGTGGTGAGCTTGGAGGGGGACCCTGGGCTGGCGATGCGGTCGCGTTGGCTCATCGAGGATCTGAACGAGGACTTGAACGAGGATTTGAACGAGGGTTTCGGTGCTGGTCCGGGGGCACCCACAGATAGACCGTTGCGCGTGGAGGTGGTCGAAGGCGAATTTTCTAAAACCTTGCCGGAAGTTGTGGGCAGGCATCGATGGGATGTAGTATTCATCGATGGCCACCACCGGGCGGATGCCTTGGCCGCTCAGATCGAGCTGATCCGTCCTCAATTGGCCTCTACAGCGTGCGTAATCATAGACGATATTTATTGGTCCAAGGACATGTTTGGGGGGTGGTGCTCGCTGCGAGACGATGGTTTTTTCTCGGCGGCAGTTGATGAGTTTCACCATGGCATCCTGCTCAAGGGCGGTACATTTGCGATGCAAAACAAAGGAGATGCGTAAGACAGCTTTGGTTATCATGGACGGTTGGGGACTGGGTCTTCGCGATGAAAATGACGCGACGCATGTGGCGGAAACGCCGACGATGGATGGGCTATTGGCCGGCGTTCATGCACAGTTGATCACCCACGGCGAGGATGTCGGACTGCCTGCGGGCCAGATGGGAAACAGTGAGGTTGGGCACATGAACATCGGTGCGGGCCGGGTGGTTTACCAGGATTTATTGCGTATCGATCGGGCCATTGAAGATGGAAGTTTTGCCAATGAACCAGCACTGAAAGCAGCGATGTCGAGGGGGGCTTCCAAGGGCCGGTTGCATTTGATGGGCCTCGTTTCTCAAGGCGGTGTCCATGCCCAACAAGCACATTTGCACGCATTGCTCGACGTGGCAAAAGCTGAAAACGTAGCCGAGGTCTTTGTGCACGTTTTCACTGATGGCCGGGATACTGCGCCGATGAAAGGCGGTGCGTATATCCAGGATCTCGAGACACATTTGAGCGCAAATCCAAACGCGCAGATCGCCACAGTGTCGGGGCGGTATTTTGCGATGGACCGCGATGAGCGTTGGGATCGTGTGGAGCGTGCTTACGAGGTTCTGGTGCGCGGCGGAGGCGGTTCGTTCAGTTCAGCGGGGGCTGGAATCCAGGCGGCGTACGCCGCGGGCACGGGCGACGAGTTTATTGAGCCGTTCTGTATCGAGGGCGTGGCGGGTCAAATCGCCGAGGGCGACACGGTACTCTGCTTCAATTTCCGAACGGACCGATGCAGAGAAATCACGCGAGTCTTGACCCAAGAAGCCTTCTCAGCGCAGAATATGCTGGCGCTCGATTTGGACTATGTTACCATGACCCAGTACGATGCGCGTTTCAAGGGCGTCAAGGTCATCTACCACAAGCCGGATCTTGAGGACACTTTGGGCGCCGTGGTATCAGCCGCTGGCCTCGGCCAGTTTCGAACTGCGGAAACCGAGAAATACCCGCATGTCACGTTCTTCTTCAACGGCGGCCGAGAGGCGGAGTTCGAAGGCGAACAGCGAAAAGTTGTCCCTTCCCCGGGGGTGTCTACCTATGACCAGCAGCCAGAAATGAGCGCGGAAGGTGTCGCCCAGGCGGGCATCGATGCCATGCAGACTGAGGACGCGCCACATTTCCTCTGTTTGAATTTTGCCAATCCAGATATGGTTGGCCATACGGGCGTTTTTGAGGCGGTATGCAAAGCGGTCGAGACAGCCGATACGCAGTTGGCCAGGGTGCTAGAAGTCGCAGAAAAACACGGTTACAGCGTGGTGGTCATCGCCGACCACGGCAATGCAGAATTGGCGCGAAATCCAGATGGAAGCCCGCACACGGCGCATACGACCAACCTTGTGCCGCTCGTGGTAATCGACCCCAGAACGCCCGAAGTGCTCGACGGCCGGCTGGCAGACATTGCCCCCACGGTGCTCGCCTTGATCGGACTGGAACAGCCCGCCGCCATGACTGGACGGCCGCTCGTGAAATTCTGAGCCAAGCTTAGTTTCCGCGCCGCAGGACCTGGACGTAGCCAGTGAACTGCTCGGGAACCACACCACTGCGATCAAAGATGTAGTAGTACGTTCCGTCGGGGCAATCTTCGGCGCGCCAGTTGCCGTTGTAATAAGGGTCGTCAAGCACGAGCGTGCCCCAGCGGTTGAACACGCGCATGCGGCTGCCCGGGAAGCCTTCAATTCCGACAATATTAAAGGTGTTGTTGTGCCAAGTCGCCCCCGGCGTGTCGCCGTCCGGCGTGAAGATGTTCGGGATTTCTGTATCGCAGGCGTGCACATCCACCTCGACCGTGATGCTCGAGCCGCATTCGTCTGTGATCACCACCTGCACAGTTCCCGGTGTGGTCGACACCTCCAGGATGCCGTTGGGCCCGTAAAAAGAGACAGTTGAGTCCGTGTCGGCTGTTAACGGCACGCCGTTGAGGCCGACGAAGGTGTACGTATAGGTTCCGCCTTCAACGAAAAGTGAGGACTGGATGCCCAAGCAGAAATCGTCGTTCTCGCTGACCATCGGCTCGTATTCCGGCATCGTGACCGTGATCTGGGCTTGGTCCGTCTGCCCGCATTCGTCCTCCGCATTGAGTGTGAAAGTGTCTGAGGTGGACGGGGAAACCGTGATTTGCTGTGCATTTGAGGGGATCTCAGGCCAATGCCACGCGATTGTGCCTGAACCGCTCTGAACCGTCGCGCTCAAGACCACTGGGTCGCCCGGACAATACGGGATGTTTTCCTGCACGATGGCCACTTCGAGAGGTGCGGGAAGCACGAGGTTGACCGGCCCGGTGAGGGAATCTCCGCAGACGTCCCAAACGGTGTAGATGAGTTGCGTCGGTTCGCCGCCTTCCCACGTGAAGTTTGGGACGGTGTCCCCGGAGCTCCATTGGTATGCAAATGGGGAATAGCCTTGGGTGACCAGCAAGGAAAGGTCGGCTTCGCCGTCGCAAATGACCACCTCGTCCGGCGCGATGACCAGCAAGGGGGTCGGGTCCTGTATGACGAGGGTGGCTGAGGCTATCGTAGAGTCGCCGCATAGATTGACGTAGAGGTAGGACAACGTGATGGTCTCGGGGCCTTCTGGGATGCCGTCGTCGTTGACGATGATAGGTATTTCGACCGAAACCACGCCCGAGTCCATCACGATCTCTGTGCCCAAATCGTCGAAGTCCACGCCGGACTCAGCCGATCCAGTGACGGTGATTTGTAAGGTGTCGGAAGAACTAGAGTTGGGTCGATGAACCGTGAAGGCGGCAAGGTTGCAGCCCTCAACGACAATGGTGTCGCCGAGAAAGAC
>CALACF010000111.1 GCA_937890245.1 uncultured Flavobacteriales bacterium | reverse complement strand
ACAGGTGCTGGAACAGCATTGCCTGTAGAAACAGTCGTGTACTCAGTCACGTCGAGCAGCTCGGTCGTGTCGAAGTACTCCGAAACAGTCGCTGACAGGATCACGATGTCTCCGATCTCTGGAGCCTGCGTGTTGTCGTAAACAAATACACCACTCCAAGCGCCGCCTGCAGCATCCTGAAGGAAGTAGCCGATTACACCGCTTGTGCCGGTTAAATTGTTGGCTGTCACAATGCCTTCCACCGTTACGGGTTGGTCAACAATTGGTGATGAAAAGTCCATACCTTGAACTTCTTGGATGGTGTGGGTCACCGTTTGGGCTTGCACAGCAAGCAACATTGCCATCGCGGGCAATAGTGTGTAAAGTTTCTTCATGTCGTGAAAATTGTTCTGCAATGTCCTAATTCTTTCGCGTTCTCACCCAAGGATTCGCACTTTCTTTGCGAGATGTTGATATATGCCAATTTCGCGCGTTTTTCCGCTGCCACCTCGACCTGGCAGGCCGCCGTCCGGAAAGTCACCGTCGCGTTCTCTGTACTGCTCTCGGTTGCGCTCGCGCTCACGGCTTGCAACTTTCAATCGCACCCAGCCGATCTGATCATACACAACGCAACCATTCTCGATATGGATGCAAGTGGAGCGACATCTTCCCAGCGAAAGGAGCGGGGCCCGCGCAACACGGCTATCGCCATCAAGGACGGCCGTATTCTCGAAGTCGGCCCGGAGCGGACCATCCTCAATAAGTACAGCGCTCCGGAAAAGGTGGACCTACAGACCGCCGTTGTTTACCCGGGCTTCATGGATGCACATGCACATTTCGTGGGCTACGCCATGGGACTGGCGAGTGCAGACCTGGTGGGTACCACTTCCTGGGAGGAGGTCCTTGATAGGGTGGAGGCCCATGTTCAGTCGCAGGGCCTCAAGCCCGGTGAATGGATCCTGGGGCGGGGCTGGGACCAAAACGATTGGGCTGTTGCCGAATACCCCAGCCGCTTCGACCAGCTGGAGGACCGGTTTGGGGACCACCCCGTGTTGCTTTGGCGCGTAGACGGGCATGCCGTGATTGCAAATGGGCTGGCCTTGGATGCTGCAGGATTTGACGTTCGGACTGAACTCAGCGGTGGCGTCCTGCTCAAGGAGCCTGAAAATTCAGCGTTGGCTGGATCCCGTGCTGCGCTTTCCGGACTGCTCATTGATCGCGCTGCGGACTCGTTGCAGTCCTGCGTACCGTCGCCTGATAGCCTCCGAAGAATTGACCTAATACTTGAAGCCCAAGAAAATATTCTTGCGGTGGGTCTGACGCATATTACGGATGCCGGCCTCGATCGCGATGACATCGAATTGCTTGCGGACCTTCATGCGGACGGCCGGCTGAAGCTGCGGCTCGAGGCCATGATTGCGGACACCCCGGAGAATCTCGACCATTACATTTCAGCGGGCCCCATCGTCAACGACCGGCTGCAAGTCAAGAGCGTCAAGTTCTACATGGATGGTTCCCTGGGCTCGCGCGGGGCCGCCCTCATCTCCCCGTATGCGGACATGTCTTCTCATTCGGGCTACCTACTCCAGGCCCCCGATGATTTCCGCGCCAAACTCGAACGTCTCCACTACGCCGGTTTCCAGGCCGCCACGCATTGCATCGGCGACTCCGCGGTTCGCACGGCACTTACATTATATAAGGAGGTGCTCGGCGGAGTCAACGACCGGCGCTGGCGAATCGAACACGCGCAGGTCGTCCACCCCGATGATGTTGCACGTTTTGCTGCGGCCACAGTCATTCCTTCTGTCCAGCCCACCCACGCCACGAGCGACATGTATTGGGCAGGCCAACGACTCGGCCGCAATCGCGTCCGGCGCGCCTACGTATATAAGGAGCTCCAAGATCAACTCGGCCTCCTACCACTCGGCACGGACTTCCCCGTCGAGGACATCGCGCCGCTCAAGACCTATCGGGCCGCCACCCTCCGCACGGATGCAGACGGATTCCCGAGCGGCGGCTTCCAGGCCGAAAATGCGCTCGACCGCCGTTCGGCGTTGCTGGGCATGACCCAGTGGCCGGCTCTCGCTTGTTTTCGCGAGCGGACCCTCGGCCGGATCCAAGCTGGATACTGGGCGGATTTCACGGTCCTCGATCGCAACCTCTTGCTCGTGGCTGACGATGAATTGGCCTCAACCCGCGTACTCCAAACCTGGATCTCGGGCGAACAGCTGTTCAAAGCCCGCTGAACCCTACCTTATATATAAGCATGATGAAAATTCGCTCCGCGTTCATTGCCTACCTGGCCATAGCTGCTGTGGCCGTCCTCTTTGGTTGGTGGTTTCTCACCCCACCGGCAACGCTTCCAATCTACCAGCCCTCCGATCTTAACCCCGCTCTGGTGGATCCCGCTGTTCGCACCAAGGAGGATCATCACATCCTCCCATTCACGCTCCTGAATCAACAAGGGGATACGGTGCGCCTGGGTGATGTTTCAGGGCAGGTCCTCGTGGTCGACTTTTTCTTCACTCGCTGTTCCACGATTTGTCCGGCGCTGACCAAGAATATGAAAAGGGTTCAGGATCGCTATTTGGACGATGACCGGGTGCGGCTTTTGAGCCATTCTGTGACCCCGAAAATGGACAGCGTGGAGGTGCTTTTGCGATACGCCGATCGGCACGGGGTGGAGAACCGTCGTTGGTGGCTCTTGACCGGGGCGAAAACGGAGGTCTATAGATTGGCCAGAAAGTCCTATTTCGCCGCTTTAGATGAAGGTGATGG
>CALACF010000110.1 GCA_937890245.1 uncultured Flavobacteriales bacterium | reverse complement strand
CACGTCCCCCGACTGCGCCGGTTGCCCTGTGGCTTCCGGTTGTCTAGCGTCAGCCCGTGGAACGATTGGGATACGGCCGCTCAAAATCGCAAAAACCAAGGTCAAAGAGGTAAGCTACCATTTTGAAGTTCGGCTTCAGCATGGGCGGATCTGGATGGAGCGGCGACCCGAAAAAGGCATTTGGGGCAGCCTCTGGTCTTTGCCAGTTTCGGAAGAACGGCCGGCGAATGGGCTGGAGGCATGGGGGCCATTTCGGCATGATCTCACGCATCACCGCTTGGTGCCATGCGCTCGAGGACGCTCCAGCGGAAAGTGCTGAGGGACAGTGGGTCCCGCTGGATGAGGTCGGGGATCTCGCCCTGCATCGCTTGATGGAACGAATTTGGGGTCACATCGGCCCTGAACTGGCGCAACTGGGGTAATTTTGGCGCATGGCAAGTGTCAACAAGGTCATCCTCGTGGGGAACGTTGGGCAAAATCCCGAGTTGAGGTATCTCGAAAGTGGGGTGGCCACGTGTGGATTGCGCTTGGCGACATCGGAAACGATGACCGACCGCAAAACGGGCGATCGGACCAGCCGCACGGAATGGCACAACGTGGTGCTCTGGCGGCAGACGGCTGAATTCGCCGATAAATATGTCCGAACAGGCTCGCTGGTCTACATCGAAGGCCGGCTGCGCACCCGTTCCTGGACCGACAAGCTGGGCATTGAGCGGCAGGGCACCGAAATTGTTGCGGACCAGTTGCAGTTGCTCGAGCGCAAGGGCGACGCGGGCACAGGCAAGGGCGACGCGGGCACAGGCACGCAAGGCGGGCCGGTTCCGGGCGGTGCTGACGACTTGAAAAACATCCCCTTTTGATGGTCGGCTTGATAGCAGAAGCTTTGCTTTTCTCTTCGGGCTGGTGGTGGGCGACGACAAGCATCGCGGTCTTGCTCTTTGTCAGCGGCGCCGTATCTGGATCTGAGATCGCATTTTTCTCGCTCAAGCCACAGGATTACTTAGACCTTCAAGAGCAGGGCGACAAGCCCTCGGAAGTCGCGCTCAAGCTATTGACCCAGCCAGACCCTCAGCTGGCCCCCCGCCGATTGCTGGCCACGATTCTCGTGCTGAACAACGCCGTCAACATCATCATCATCTTGATTTCGACCGTGGTGATGCGCAGCACCTTTCCCGAGGGCAGCCTCGGGCCGGTCTGGGAATGGGTGGTCCACATATTTGCCGTCACCTTCATCATCGTACTATTCGGAGAGGTCATCCCCAAGATTTACGCCTCCCGCAACGGGCCGAAGTTTGCTACGGCGATGGCACAGCCACTCGCCCTTGTCCAACAACTGCTCCGGCCAGTGGCAAGGCCCATGACGGCATTCAGCGGCTTGGTCGATCGGAAACTGGCACGGTTCCACAATGATGACGTGTCGGTGGAAGATCTAGAGCACGCTTTGGCTCTGACGGATTCTGGCGATCGGTCCGAGGACGAGAATCGCATCCTGTCCGGTATCGTGTCCTTCGGCAAGAAGGACGTCAAGCAAATCATGACGCCGCGCGTGGACGTGACTGCGTTCTCGGTTGATACACCGTGGTCCACCCTGTTGCCGGAAATTATCGCTTCAGGCCACAGCCGCATCCCAGTGTACCGCAACAGTTTCGATGAGATTTCTGGGGTGTTGTATGTCAAGGATTTGATTGGCAAACGCGGCGAGGAAAACCTCGATTGGGCTGCGCTTTTGAGAAAGCCATTTTTTGTGACGGAGAACATGAAAATTGACGATTTGTTGCGGGATTTCCAAGGGCGGAAGGTCCATCTGGCGGTGGTCGTAGACGAATACGGCGGGACGAGCGGAATCGTCTCGATGGAAGACGTGATCGAAGAAATTGTTGGAGAAATCGCCGACGAATTCGACCAGGAAGAAGTCCAATACAGCCGGATCAGTGAGCACATCTTTGTCTTCCAAGGCAAGACCATGCTGGTCGACATGTACCGCATTTTGGGTGTCGACGGAGAGGAGATGGAAGCGGCAAAGGGCGAAAGCGATTCGATCGGTGGGTTCATGGTCGAACAGGCCGGCCGGATGTTGGTCAGCGGGGACGACCTCGTGTTTGACGGAGTAAAGTTCGTGGTGGAAGCCGCCGATCGTCGGCGCGTTCTGCAGGTGCGCGTAGAAATGACGGGCGCATGAGGAGGATGACGTTTTCTATGGGGATGGCTGCAGCTCTCGGGCTGGCCCTGCTGCTTTCGGGCTGCAATGCTGACCCGGTGCCGAGGCCGTCTGGATACTTCCGGATCGCACTGCACGACACGCTGTTTTCCGCCGGTGAGGTGGGCTGTGGATTGGGCTTTGAACGCTCTTTGGCGGCGGGCTTGATGCCGAGGTTGGAGCGCGTTGGCGACTCCTGCTGGTTTGACCTCGTGTACCCACAATACGACGCACGGCTTCATTGTACGTACGTGCACGCAAATGGGGCCGAAGATTTGGCCGAGCGCATGGACGACGCCTTTCGGCTGGCCTACGAGCACGAGGTTCGCGCAGATGCGATCGGCACGCGCCGGTTCAACCGGCCCGACGGAACGTCCGGCATTTCATTTCATTTAACGGGCGATGCCGCAAGCCCGATGCAGTTCGTACTCACCGATGGAGCGGACGACTTTTTTCGCGGGGCGCTGTATTTCAATCGCTCGGCAAACGGTGATTCGACGCAGCCCGTCACCGACCGCATCACCTATGACGTGGCCCGTATCATGGAAACAGTGCGCTGGCCATGAGCAAGGTGATGACCGAGGGAATCCGTTGGGCGATTGACCCGGGACATACGCGATTGAAGTTGGCCATTTTTGATGGGCTGACCGTGGTGCGCTCGGGGGCGTGGAGCTGGGATGCCTTGCGTGCAAACGACTTGCCGTGGAAAGATTGGCCGGCGCCTGTTGGTGTCGGAACTGGCGCTGGGGTTTACGCCCTGGATCGGGCCGGAGCTGGCGAGCGCCTGAAGCAATTGTGGTGGCCCGGTGAGGTTCGCATGATCGGGCATGGGGATGTGGGACATTTCGACCACGATTATGTGGACTTCAAATCTGGACGGCAGGGGATGGATCGTTGGGCAAACATGGCGGCCTGCCACGCAGCCGATCCCGCAGGCGCGAACATCATTGTGGACGCCGGGACGTGTACGACCATCGACCTGCGCGTTGCGGGGCGGCTGCTCGGGGGCGCAATCGTTCCGGGCGTCGCCATGCGAGCGCGGGCCTTGGCGTCGGGAACGGATACGCTGCCCGCCGTTGAATTGGCATGGGGAAAAACCGGGGAAATCCAGTTCCCAGGGCAAAGCACCGAGGGGACAATTGCGGCCGGGGTCGTGTGCGGTGCGGTGGAAGAATGTGGCGGTTTGGTGCGACGATTGTTGGCAAATTCGCCCGAGGCGGGAATAATTGTGACAGGTGGAGGGGCACAATATTTTGATAGACTCCCCGGATTGTTGACTTTCGCAGACTCATTATTGACCCTCAAAGGGGTGTTGGCACTTGCCAACCACCTCGAAGACGCTCCTCTTACGTCGTGAAATCACTCATTCTCACCGCCTTAACGCTGGTTGTCGCCTGCACTTCTGCCTCGGCCCAGACCTCGCTGTCCCCCTATTCGCGATTCGCGTTCGGTGATTTAATCTCCGCTGGCGGGGCGGCACAGCACGGAATGGCAGGCATGGGCGCAGCTTGGCTCGATCGTTCGGCCATCAATTCGGCCAATCCCGCAGCAGCCTCCTTTCTCCATCGAACCACATTCCAATCTGGCATCGGCGTCCACGGACTGAAGCTCACCGAAGGATCTGCTTCAGGCGAAGGTTGGTTTGGCGGCATCTCGGAGGCCGAATTCGTCTTGAAGCAGCGAAGTGGCCGCGGGGCATTCCAATTCGGTATTCGCCCGCTCTCCGGCAGTGGCTATGCCATCACAGAACAGTTTGAGCAAGAGGGCGTCGGCGATGTGGCGATCAGCTACATCGGTTCCGGCGGGCTCAGCGAAGCCCATTTGGGCTGGAGTTATAGATTCGACGGCCAGCGCTGGCACGCCTTCGAAGCTGCTGCAGGACAACCTGCGGACAGCCTGCGAATCGTCGCCCACGGCACCTCATTCGGCGCTCAATTACAACAGGTCTTTGGCGATTTGGCCCAGACCCGCAGCGTCGACATCATCGACCCGGCATACCTCGATATGCAAGTCAAGCGATCGGCCCTGCACCGTGGCGTCGGCCTCAAGTTCGGCTTCATTCATGAGCGACTGATCGGCGCTGTCTACGATGTCGACCGCAAACTTCGTGCGAGCACTTTGCTGCGGATAGGGGCCACGGCCTCCCCCGCATTTGGACTGAGCGTAGACGAGACGACCGAGTGGTCAACCACGCAAGAGCTCTCCGGCATCGTGGCCCAAATCGACTCTGTCCATCTTGAGTCCGGCGTTGTTGAAACTGAATTCCCGCTCACTTGGTCCATCGGCGTTCACCTTGAACGCAACACCGCCGAGGGCCGCCGTATTGAAATTGGAATGGAAATGGGCGTGGCCGATTGGACGCAGAGCAACCCCGATTTACTCGACCCCGGCGTCGCCTTCACGGAAGCCTCGCACCAGGCCATCGGCCTTTCGTACACGCCGCGCCGCTTGAAAGACAGCGAAACCTTGTTGGACAGAAGTACCTACCGGGTGGGCCTGCGCAATGCAGCTGGCTACCTCACTTTTGACGGAAACCGCGCCTTGACGAAGATCCTTAGCGTAGGCGCCACCGCCCCCATGATGGGCTCACGCTCCGGCTCCCAATTTCACTTCGGCATAGAAATTGGACAACGTGCGATTGACGGCAACGCGGGCGCCTTGATCGAGGACCTACTCACCTTCCGATTTGGCGTGTCCCTGTCGCCTTTCTTCAAAAATATTTGGCTCGTCCCCCGACGGTACGACTGACCCGATTTAAGCAAACATGACCCTGATGCAATTCCGCACCATTACGCTCGCTCTGACCGCCTTGTTGGTAGTCTCCAGCTTGAATCTTGCCGCTCAAAACGAGAAATACGGCTCGACGCCGGAGCAGCAAAACGCCTGCAAAGAGGCCCTGAGTTTGTACTCGACCTACTACAAGCAAAAGGCCTATGGCGACGCCATCGGCTTCTGGCGGACGGCCTGCGCGACCTGCCCCGGAGGCGCAAAGCAAAGCCTGTATGTCCACGGCGTTACGATGCTGAAAAACCTTCGAAAAGCTGCGATTTCAGATTCATTGGATCAGCGAGTCACTGAATTGAATGACAGTATTTTTATGTTGTACGACCGCCGGATGGAGTTCTATCCCGCGACAAAAAAGGAGCCCAACAACCGCTGTCACGTCTTGGTTCACAAGGGAACCGATTGGTATAAATTCTATCCAGATGACTATGCCACAGCTGGTACAATGTTCAAGGAAGCCATGGATTGCTTGGGCGCAGACACGCCACCTGCAGCGCTGAGCTATTACTACATGACCCTGCACTACGCCAAGCGTGATGCGGAGACTGACGAGGAAAAATCAGATGCCATCGCCAACATCCTCTCAGAGTATTTGATGGTGCAGGGCTATATCAACGACGGGCTGAATGCTGCATTGGCGGCAGGTGATGCGCGGGCTGAAAAAGGCTATACCTCGGCAAACAAGAACGTGAACCAGGTTTTTTTGAAGGTTGCCGAATGTGAAGACATGGTGCCTTTGTTGGCGAAAAAAACTGCCGCTTCACCTGACGATTTCGACCTGAAGGTCAAGTCGCTGGGCTTGCTAGAAAACCGAAACTGCACGGACAACGAGCTTTACTTGCCTTTGGCGCGAGCGGTCTACGACTCGCTGAAGGCGCCGAGCGCGGCTTATGCGATCGGACGACTCCTGCTCAAGCAAGGTGATTTCGTCACGGCCATCGGCTACTTGGAGGAGGCCGCAGCGAACAACACGGACTCAACACTTCAAGCAAAATACGAGCTGAAGGCTGGCTTGGTGGCTTCTAACCTCGGCCAGGTCGACAAGGCGATGCGCTATGCGCGAAGCGTCAAGCGCGCAGAGCCAAACAACGGCGGCGCTTACATGCTGATCGGCGATGTGATCTCTGCTTCAGCTTCTCGTTGTGAGGATGGCGCGATCGGCGGCCGCGCCGTGTATTGGTTGGCCACAGACTACTACGAGCAGGCAATTTCGCGCGACTCAAGTGTTGCCGAAAAAGCACGCCGCAAGATCAGCAACGCCAAGAAGCAGTACCCATCTGTGGACGATTTGTTCACGTATGGAAAGTCGGAGGGCGATTCGTTCACTGTGAAGTGCTTCGGAGAGACGACCATCATTCGTCCTCGCTAATTTCAGCCCGCAACTTTGGACAGCAGCCGACGGATAATATTCGCTGTGGCAGGGCTTCTCGCCTTGTCAAGCTGTCGCAACGACCTGGAGACCGTTTACGATTTTGAGGGCGCCGGTGATCAGCCGACCCAGGTGCTCGAAGGCGTAGAGCTCCACTACACTGAACAGGGGAATCTCAGCCACCGCATGGCCGCCGGGCGCATGGCTCGGCACGCGGTGATCGACGAGAGCGCGGCAAGCGAAACGGGCCGTTGGCTTGTTTCCGATGGGTTTTCTCTCTCACTCTACGACTCGACGGGTGCTGTGACAGCTGTCTTGCAAGCGGAGGACGGCGATTTTTGGGAGGCCCATGCGCATCTGACCGCGCGCAACAAGGTCGTGCTCACCAACGCAGCAGGTGACCGCCTCGAAACGGACTTGCTGTATTGGTCTGCAGACTCCGACCGGATTCACACAAGCAGGCCTGTCCGCGTCATCAC
>CALACF010000109.1 GCA_937890245.1 uncultured Flavobacteriales bacterium | reverse complement strand
CGTTGATTTTGTATCCAAATGTCGGGTCGCCTTCGTCGTTCGTGAAGTAGTCGGCCCATCGGAAGCCCAATTCAGTGAGGGACCGCTCACCGGCTTTGGTCGAAACATTCAGTCCTGGAAATTGGAAAGGAGATTTGGTCTCCATCGCAATCACACCATTGAAGGCGCCTGGTCCATAAAAGGCCGAACTCGCGCCGGCTATGATGTCGACTTTCTTTACGTCAAGGTCGGGCGCCCCGAGGAAGTTGCCCAACGAGAAGTTCAGTCCAGGGCTTTGGTTGTCGATGCCATCAATCAGCTGAAGCGAGCGCACCGGCGAGGTGCTATTGAAGCCCCGCGTGTTGATGATCTTGAAACCCAAGCTAGCGCTTGTCATGTCCACGCCTTTGAGGTTGCCGAGGCTCTCGTAAAAACTTCCGCTGGGCGCCTCCTTGATCGCGAGAACGTCCATCGTTTCTACTGTCAGGGGTGCAATCTTTTGACGCTCGCCCACGCGCTCGCCGATCACTTCGGCCTGACCAAGCAAAATTTGGTCGGGCTGCAAGATCACTTCTACCTCGTCTCGCGCATCGCTCACTTCAATCGTTTGCGCGGCGTAGCTGATGAAGGAAAAGCTGAGACGCACGGGAAGCGATTCCACTTCGATGCGGAAGCGGCCATCAAAATCGGTTGTTACGCCCAGGCCGGTGCCTTCAACGATGACATTTGCCATAAAAATCGGATCGCCGTTGTCGCCGTCCACAACGCGTCCACGGACCGCCTGTGCCTGCAACTCAATGCCCGCACTCAACGAAAAAACAATCGACAAGGCCATGGCCAACACCCCCCGCATCCAATTTCTAAATATCACAACTCCCATGGTTCGCACGATTTAAGATCACTTTTCTGGCACGGTGGCCTTGAAAGCGAGCGAATATCCGACAAAAACAGGTAGCAGAGCTCAATCCTGCACAGCGCAGACAACGATTCTTGCGTGCGGCATCGGCACCGGGTATTCCTCCAGATTCACTGGGGTAACCAAGACTGTATTGCCATTTCTGAGCTTGCGTCGCTTGCGCGATTCTGGCTCGCCATCTACTGTGATTGCACCGAGCTCCACCCAAAGTTTTGCCTCACCGCCTGTTGCACACAAGCCCGTTGCCTTCAACAGCTGAAGCAGGTCGATGTATTCGGTCCTCAACTCGAAGGACAATTCCTCGGGTTGGGCCGAAGCTTCTTTGATCGTGGTCATAGGAGCGGCGGAAACTGGCCAGGGCGGCTCTCCGCCACCAAGGCGTAAGCGCGCTCCACGATGTCCTCAACAGAGGGCTTGGCAAAATAATCTCCGTCGCTGCCAAATGGCGGCAAATGTGGTGCAGCAGCCAACGTCTGTGGCTCCGTGTCAAGATGCTTCCACAAGCCTTGTCCCATCGCCTGCTCCAGCATGTAGGCCGTCGCACCGCCTGGAACGTCCTCGTCGACAAACAACACCCGCGAAGTCTTTTGTACACTTTGTCCGATTACGCCCGTAAGATCAAAGGGCAGCAAGGTCCGGACATCAATAAGCTCTAGCTCTACGCCCATTTCCGCAAGGCGCTCTGCAGCGACCACGCACAAGTTGAAGGTCGAGCCGTAGGAAACAACCGTCAAATCAACGCCTTCGCGCACGCATTCCGCGACGCCGATTGGCGTTCTAAATTCGCCCAAGTTCTGGGGCAAGGCCTCCTTGACTCGGTAGCCATTCAAGCATTCCACGACCAAGGCCGGCTCGTCCGCAGCAAGCAATGTGTTGTACATCCCAGCAGCTTGCACCATGTTGCGCGGCACACATACGTGCATGCCCCGCACGGCGTGTACGATCGCACCCATCGGCGAGCCCGCATGCCAAATCCCCTCGAGCCGGTGGCCGCGCGTCCGCACAATGACGGGCGCCTTCTGTGTTCCGCGCGAACGGTACCGAACGGTCGCCAAGTCGTCGCGCATGATTTGGAGCGCGTAAAACAGGTAATCCAGGTACTGGATCTCTGCAATCGGGCGCAAGCCACGCATGGCGAGCCCTATCCCCTGGCCGAGAATTGTGCACTCGCGGATTCCGGTGTCTGCAACGCGGTCCACGCCGAACGCTTCCTGCATGCCCTCCATGGATTGGTTTACGCCACCAATTTTTCCTGTGTCCTCACCAAATGTGAGCAGCTCAGGATGCTTCTCGAAGAGGGCCTTGAAGTTATCGCGCAGCACGACCCGCCCGTCCACCATCTCGGCGCCTTCAAGGTCTGGAGCCACGGCAGATACATTTTGCACAGCGCCCGCGCCTTCGTTATAAAGCTCAGAAGAGTACACATGCTGCAGGCGTTTCTGTTGGACCTCGAGCCAAGACCTCAAGGCCGATCGCTCCACCCCATTCGCTCCGCGCGAGGCGTGCAAGTGTTGGCGAGCCGCCTCGTGCATATCGCGTCGCGTTGCGTCCGCGGGCAGGGCCTTCGCCCCCGCTGCCGAGAACAGTTCGTTGAACGTGAGCACTTCCCCAACGATGCCCCCGCGGTAGGCAGCCCAAGCAGCTTTCTGCTCGCTACGGACCCATTTCTTTGCAGCCTTTGCCACTTCGTCCAGCTCCGCCTCGGTGGCCGCCC
>CALACF010000108.1 GCA_937890245.1 uncultured Flavobacteriales bacterium | reverse complement strand
ATCATCCCAAATCCGCACACCGTTTTCCTTCAAGTACGCAATGTTTGTGTCGCCCTTCAGAAACCAAAGCAGCTCGTGAACGATCGAGCGTAAATGGCATTTTTTCGTCGTCAAGACAGGGAAGCCCTCCGCCAAATCGAAGCGCATCTGATGACCGAAAAGTCCAAGTGTGCCGGTGCCCGTCCGGTCGGGACGCTCGATGCCTTCATCGAGCAATTTCTGTAGCAAATCCAAGTACTGACGCATGGAACAAATCTAGTCAGCTCCCCTCGACAGACAGCAGTGATTTGAGCCCGATAATGCGCTCGGCAGCCGAAGTTGCGCACAATGGGTCGGCGCTCGGCGCCAGGGCCGTGACATGTCCCATTTTACGGCCCGCCTCGACCACCGCCTTCCCGTACAAATGCGGATACACCCCTTCCATCGCCATGGCAGTCGACAGGCCTTTGTAAACAGGCGTACCAGCCGCACCAGGCGCACCAATCAGGTTCAGCATCGCTGCCGCTGAACGCGTTGCGGTCGAACCGAGTGGCAGCCCTAGAATGGCGCGTAGATGCTGCTCGAATTGGGAAGTGAAATTGGCCTCAATCGAATGATGCCCCGAATTATGGGAGCGTGGCGCAACCTCATTCACTAAAATCTGACCATCGCGGTCCAAGAACAATTCGACGGCGAGCAGCCCCACGAAATCCATCTTTTCGACAACGTCCAAGGCGATCGCCCGCGCCTGCGCTGAAATTTCTTCAGAAATTCGCGCCGGCGCCACCGTGTAATCAACCAGATTCAAGTCGTTAAAAACGGCCTCTACCACGGGGTAACTGGCCACCTCTCCCGACACACTGCGCGCGACAATCACCGACAGCTCGAGCTCGATATCGACGGCGTCCTCCAACACGCTCGGCGCATCGAAACCGTAACGGGCGTCGTCCTCAGTCCGGAACACCTGCACCCCACGACCGTCATATCCCCCGACACGCAATTTCTGCACCGACGGCAATGCACGCGTCATCGTCTCGGCCCGGCCCTCGATCAAATGAAAAGCCGATGTCGGAATGTCATTGTCAGCATAGAACTGCTTCTGCACCCCCTTGTCGCAAATCAGGGCCAGGTGCTCAGGGTCGGGCAGCACGCGCACGCCCATCGCCTTCAGCGCGGTCAAACCCTCGATGGACACATTTTCAAGTTCGACCGTCAAAACGTCAAGATCGCGCCCAAAGTCAATCACGTCCTGCGCGTTGTTCAAGTCGCCCTGCGTAAAACGGTAGGCTGTCCGCGCACAGGGCGCCGCCGGATTCGGGTCCATCACCTCGACGCGCAGGTCCAAATTCTGCGCCGCTTGGATGGTCATCCGGCCGAGTTGGCCTCCGCCGAGTATCCCAAAACGGAGCGACGGCCCAGAACTCAAATCTTGCTGTTCCATGACGCAAAGATATTGCGCTACTTTCGGGC
>CALACF010000107.1 GCA_937890245.1 uncultured Flavobacteriales bacterium | reverse complement strand
CTACGTCGCACACGAGATGGGCCACCAGTTTGGCTGCAACCACACCTTCAACAACAGCTGCTCGGGCAACCGCTCGACCAACGCGGCCTACGAGCCTGGCAGCGGCAGCACCATCATGTCGTACGCCGGTATTTGCTCGCCCAACCTCCAGGGCTACGCCGACGAGTACTACAACAACCACAGCATCGATGAAGGCTCCACCTATTTGCATTCAGGTTACGGCAATACATGCGCCACGCAGATTTCGTCGGGCCACTCAGCACCGAATGTCACGGTCCCATCGGGCGGATTCTACATTCCGTCTGAAACGCCCTTTGCATTGACTGCAACGGCCAGTGACGCAGACAACGACCCGATCACCTTCAGTTGGGAACAGCACAACCTCGGCGCCCAAACCGCATCGAGCGACCCCTATCTAAATTTGCCGAGCGGCACCGCCCCTATTTTCCGAAGCTGGGAGCCCACTGTAAGCGGCACCCGCGTTTTCCCTCGATTGCAGGACCTGCTCAACAACACGACGGTGGTCGGTGAAAAGTTGCCCACCTACACCCGCAACCTCACCTTCCGATGTACCGTCCGCGACAACCACCCGGGAACGGGCGGCGTGGACGACGCGACGATCAGTTTCACGGCCACCTCGGTTGCCGGGCCCTTCCTCGTCACCTACCCGAACACGAACATGACTGCGTCTGGAAACAGCCCGATGGACGTGGCGTGGGACGTTGCCAGCACTGACGTCGGCCCTGTGAACTGTGCCAAAGTGAACATCTTACTGAGTGCGGATGGAGGCTACACCTACCCTTATGTGCTCGCTGAAGAGGTAGACAACAATGGGGTGCACACGGTCACCTTGCCCGCAATTGAAACCGCATCAGCGCGCATCAAGGTCGCCGCTGCTGCAAACATTTTCTTCGACATTTCGAATACGGGTTTTTCAATACAGGGCATCTACGGCTGCATGGATGCGAACGCTTGCAACTACAACGCAGAGGCAACTACCGACGACGGCAGCTGCGCCGATCCGATCACTTTATACGCTGACGTTGATGGTGATGGATTTGGAAATGCTGCCATCACCGTGACGGGTTGCGCAGAAAATTTAATTGGATACGTAGAAAACGCAACCGATTGCGATGATTCTCGTAACGATGTCTACCCAGGTGCCCCTGGTACACATGAAGGCGTCGACAACAACTGCGACACAGTCATTGACGGAGACGAGGTGAGCGAATGCTTTGGTGACCTCAACGGCAATGGCGCTGTGGATGTGAACGATGTCCTTCTGTTGCTGGGTGCCTTTGGCTGCGCGGCCGACTGTGACGTCAATGTTGACGGATCGCCGGGCGTGGATGTAAACGACTTTTTGGCGCTGCTCGCAGTGTTTGGATTGCCGTGCTAAAGACCGCGGGCTGGACCCGCACATAGAAAATGAGAATCGAATCGAGGCTTCTTCCGTGGATTATAGCACTCTGTATGCCAATCCTCAACGCGCAGCAGCAAGCTGTCGCGCAGGCGCCCGCATTCGATTCCGTTCCCAGCCTCCAGCATTGGTCTGCCATGATGCGGGACGGGGTGCCCATTGATTCGGTCAGGGCGGCCTTTGACGCTTCGTGGGGTGCAGATGCTGTGGTGCCGCGCGGGAAGGGATTCAAGCCCTTCAATCGTTGGTACTGGCAGGCCGCCCCGCGTGTTGATGCCAGTGGAATTTTCGAGCAGAGCGATGTTTGGGAGCGGGCCTTGACAGCCGCCCGCGAGGATGGACAGGCGGAAGACTTCCATCGGAGCGCGGGTTCGGGCGACGCCTGGTCTTTTGTCGGACACGATACGCCGGACGGGCTGGGTGGGTGCGGACGGATCAATCGTGTGATGGCTCGACCTGGGATGCAGAACCAGTGGTGGGCTTGCGCCCCGGCCGGCGGACTGTGGCGAAGCAATGACGCCGGGGAAACGTGGGCCACGTCAGGTACGGATGGCTTGGCTTCGATTGGCATAAGTGATATTGCATTTCATCCAAGCGATCCCGAGGTGATGTACTTGGCAACGGGCGACGGTGATTATGCGGATACGCGGTCGATTGGCGTGCTCAAATCGGTGGATGGCGGCGCGAGTTGGGATGCGACAGGACTTTCATGGAGCACGTATATGGGACGGACTATCAGCCGTTTACTCGTGCATCCCACACATCCCGACACCCTGCTGGCCGCATCGAGTTTGGGTGTGTATCGCTCAGATGATGGCGGGGAAAACTGGGTGAGGACCCTGACCGGAGACTACGCTTCGCTGGACTTCAAGCCAGGAGAAGCCGACGTGGTACTGGCAGGCAGTTTCGGCAACTTCGTATCACGCTCCTTTGATGGCGGCGCGACCTGGAATACGTTCAGCATCAACGGCAACGACTTCGGCGTTTCTCGGATTGCACTCGCCTTTGCGCCTGGCGCCCCCGACACGGCCTACGCCATTACAGGCGCCATGTCCGGCCAGGGCTTCGATGGATTCTACCGCAGCACCGATGCGGGTGTCACGTGGGATCTGCAGGCGGACAGCCCCAATTTGCTGGGCTGGACCGTGGCGGGCACCGACCCCAGCGGCCAAGCCTGGTACGACCTGTGCATAGCCGTCGACCCGAACGACGCCGATCGCGTCTGGACCGGCGGCGTCAACTTGTGGAGCAGCCAAGATGGCGGAACGACGTGGAACTGCGCGGGGCATTGGTATGGCGGCAGTGGTTTGCCGCGTTTGCACGCAGACCAACACAGCTTGCAGGTGCTCGACGACGGCAGCCTGCTGATCGGAAACGATGGCGGGGTGGCGCGTTTTGACCCAAACATGGGTGCCGCAGGTGCGTCCACCGACCACAGCGCCGGGCTCTCTATCACGCAGATTTACCGAGCTTCAGCAGATCCTGAAGCGACAGACCGCGTTTTGATCGGCACCCAGGACAACGGGACGTTCATGCGCAACGACGGCAACTGGTCGCACGTGCTCGACGGTGACGGGTTTGAATGCCATTTCCACCCTTCCGATCCTGATGTGGTGTACGCCTCGTTGTACTATGGCCAGATATTCCGTTCGGACGACGGCGGCAATGCATTCGTGGAAATTGCCGGAAATGTCGGGGCTGGCGCGCATTCACAGGGCGCCTGGCTCACCCCGTTTGTGACAAGCGCCTTCCAGCCCGACGAACTGTACATGGGCAAAAACACCGTTTACCACTCGACAGATCGTGGCGAGAGCTGGGAAATGCTTGGAAATATTCCAGGCTCGGACATCACGGAATTGGCCGTCTCCGCCTCAGACCCCAACACGATCTACGCAGTCAAAGAGCGCGTCCTCTATAAATCCACCGATGGAGTAAACTTCAACTTGGTCAGTGCAGGCAATGGATACAGCTGGATTAAAAAGGTCTTAATCGACCCGTCCGACGCGCAGCACGTTTGGCTCGCCCTGTCCAATTACTCTGACACCACCAAGGTGCTCGAGACAACCGACGGCGGCCTGAACTGGGCATCGCGTTCCTCGGGTTTGCCGCCTGCGCCGGTCAACGATTTGGTCAGCGGATTTGGCGCTGAAGGTGAGTTTCTCGCCGCCACAGACGTGGGCATCTACCACACCACCGACGGACAGAACTGGACACAGTATTCGACGGGTCTGCCCACCGTCTGGGTGACCGACTTGATCATCAATGAGGGCACCGGAAAAATTTACGCCGCAACGTATGGTCGCGGCATGTACGTTTCAGACTTTCCTGAACAGCCAGGCTTGGACGCGGCGCTGGGCCGCGTGATTTTTCCGCGCGCAACAATGTGCGGTGACATGGTAAACTTTGCCGTGCCTGTTTTCAACCGTGGGACCACGGCGATTACTTCGCTTGCCGTTAACTATGGCATATTTGCCGGCGCTTCAGGCGACACCGTTTGGACAGGAGAAATTGCGCCGGGCAATAGCATCAATCTGCAACTGGCCCCATTGCAGCACGCCACGGGCCAGGGCGACGCCCTAATTTTGCTCACTGAAATCAACGGCGGCACGGACGAAGTAGCGGCCAACAATGCGCGAAGTCCGCATTTCAGTTCGGTCGCTGACGCCGACATCGAACAGATTGTCGTGCGCTTTCAGAACGACTGCTTCGGCGCCCAAAACGGCTGGACGATCACAAATGGCACCGGAGACATCATCGCGCACAGCACGTGGATCGCCCCCTTGGTGGAGCGCTGGGACACGGTTTGTTTGGCCGAGGGCTGCTACCAATTTCATTTGCACCGCGACCAACTCAGCGGTTACGAGGCCTTGTCGAGCGACTGCGATACACAACTCGACTTTGATCTGCGGCTGCCGGGGGGCGACGTCTTTCTCGGCGCGGCCATCACAGGCGCTGTCGGCGTCTACCCCTTCTGCGTTCCAGATGTGAACGACGGCGGTTGCACAGATCCTGTCGCGAGCAACTTTGATGCGGACGCCATATTCGACGACGGTTCGTGCGCACCCACCTGCTATCCGTTGGAATTGAGCATCGAAACCGATTGCAATGGCCACGAAATCGGATGGACCCTGACAGATGCTTCTGGTTCATCCCAATTTGGAATCGCACCGGGAACCCTTCAATCCCTGACCATGTACAGCTGGCCGATGTGCCAGCTGAGCGGCTGTTGGAATATCGAATTGGTCGACATCGGGGGCGACGGACTGACGGGTTGTACTGACGGGGGTGGTGCTAGCTCAGGCGCACATGTCCTATTGACAGCTGGAGACGACACCTTGTACTACGGCGAAGCAGAGAATTTCGGGAGCAGTTTAGGGCTCATGGCCTGCCTGCCCCACCCCTTTGTCTACGGCTGCATGGACCCGACGGGCTGTGACTTCAACGCGGAGGCCAACACCCCAGGCGACTGCAACCACAGCTGCTACGGTTGCAACGACCCGGTGGCCTGCAACTACAACCCGGGGGCGACCACAAGCGATGGAAGCTGCCTGTATCCGACGGGCTGCACCGATCCGATGGCCTGCCAATACGACCTGTTTGCCGTCTGCGACGACGGATCCTGCACGTACGCCCAGCTCGGATACAATTGCACCGGGGCCTGTATAGGAACGGACAGCGACGGCGACGGAATTTGCGATGCGCATGAGGTGGCCGGCTGTATGGACGCAGAGGCGTGTAACTACAACGCCGCTGCCACAGATGAGGCGGTATGTTTGTGGGAGGAGTTTTGGTATCCAGACGCGGACGGTGATGGGTTTGGCGACAGTGACGGGCTCTTGGTCGTATGTGCGCCACCAGGTGGAGGGTACGTCATGATCGGCGGCGATTGCAACGACGCAAACAACAACATCTATCCTGGCGCGCCCGTGCTGCCACTGAACGAAGACGTGAACTGCGACGGCTACATTGCGAGCAATGAACTGGACCCCTGCGCGCCTGATTTAAATGGGGACACATTCACGGCGATTGAAGACCTGCTGAATTTGCTGAGCGAATTTGGGTGCACCTCGCTCTGTCTGTACGACATCGACGGCAATGGTGCGGTGACCTCCTCAGATTTACTCGTGCTGTTGGCGGCGTACGGTTCTTCTTGCATCGGACCTTGAGGCGATAATTCAAGAATTTGTGACGACTTTTGCGCCATGTCACAAGCCATCCGCAACCTTGAACCGTCCGCTCTGTGGAACCGGTTTGCCGATCTGAATTCCGTTCCCCGTCCGTCAAAAAAGGAAGAGCGCATCCGTGCTTGGGTCATGCAACACTGCGAGCAGCAGGGCCTGGACGTGGAACGCGACGAAGTGGGCAATGTGCTGGTCCGGAAGGCTGCGACGGCCGGCATGGAGGACCGTGCCACGGTGATTTTACAGAGCCATTTGGACATGGTGTGCCAGAAGAACGCCGACACGGCGTTTGACTTTGACACGGAGGGCATCCGCATGTACGTAGATGAAAGCGGCGATTGGGTGCGGGCCGAAGGCACGACCTTGGGTGCTGACAATGGGATTGGGGCGGCGACCATGCTCGCTGTGTTGGAATCGACCGACATCGCGCACCCCGCGCTCGAGTGCCTGTTCACCATTGACGAGGAGACGGGCATGACCGGTGCGCTGGAGCTGCGCAAAAACTGGCTGAAGGGCACGGTTTTGTTGAACCTCGACACGGAGGACGACCGGGAAATTGGGATCGGCTGCGCTGGCGGCGTGGACCTCTCGTTTACGGCGCGCTATGACGCGGACACGCCCGTTGCTTTGAACGGCATTCGCTTGGTGGTCAACGGTGGATCGGGCGGACACTCCGGGATGGACATCCACAAGGGCATTGCAAACGCAAATAAAGTGCTGGTCCGCCTCATTCGCGAGCTGTCAAAAGGCGCCGCCGTAGAAATCGCAGCGCTCGACGGGGGCGGCTTGCGCAACGCTATTCCGCGGGAAGCTGCTGCTGTGCTGGCTGTCGACCGATCGGCCGATCAGTGTCGGGCTGAGCTGGCTGAATTGGCCTCGCACATTGCAACTGAATACGCCTTCACCGACCCCAATTTAAAGATCGTTTTTGAAGCGGTCGAGCAACCTTCGGCCGTGATGCCATGTGATTTTGCCGAGCGATTGCTCATGGCATTGGACACGTGCCCCAACGGATTGGACCGCATGAGCCCGGACATCCCCGGCTTGGTGCAGACCTCCAACAACCTCGCAAGGATTGACGTAAAAAATGGGCGGGTGGAAATTCTATGCTTGACGCGCAGCTCGGTGGACTCGGAGAAAGACGACTTCGCCCGGCGCATTGCCGCCGGATTTGAGTTGGCTGGACTCGAAACTGAAGCAGATGGCTCCTACCCTGGTTGGGCGCCGAATGCCAGCAGTCACACAGTCGACATGCTCGCCGAATTGTATGAAAAGCGCTTTGGAGAGAAGCCCCTCATTTTGTCTTGCCATGCTGGTTTGGAATGTGGTATTCTGGGCAATCGCTACCCCGGACTTGACATGGCGAGCATTGGACCGAACATCACCGGCGCCCACTCCCCCGACGAAAAGGTGCAGATTTCATCGGTACTGAAATTCTGGGGTTGGTTCGTCGAAGCATTGGCCCACATCCCGGTCGAAAAAAAATCAACCGCATCGGCATGAGTGAGCAGAAGCGGCCGCTGATTTTTGTGACCAACGATGATGGCATCACTGCACCGGGCATCAGCGCCCTGGTCGATGCCATGCTGCCACTAGGTAACGTGTGGATCATCGCTCCCGACAAAGCCCAATCTGGCATGGGTCATGCCGTGACATTCTCAACCATTCTCCGGCTCAAACCCTTCAAATACGGGCGCGGCGTTCAAGGCGCTTGGGCCTGTTCGGGCACACCTGTGGACTGTGTAAAACTGGGCATTGCCGAAGTGCTGCACCGCAAACCCGACCTGCTTGTCAGTGGGATCAACCACGGCAGCAACGCCTCGATCAACGTCATCTACTCAGGCACGATGTCCGCCGCGGTAGAAGGTGCTGTGGAGTCAATTCCGAGCATTGGGTTTTCGCTGATGGACGAGGACTGGGATGCTGATTTTGAGGCGGCTGGAGCTGTTGCAGGAAAAATGGCAGCCCAGGTGCTCGAACATGGCTTGCCCGAAGGCACATGCCTGAATGTGAACATCCCCAAGGGACGGCCTGCTGACGTAGGCGACATCAAAATTTGTCGCCAGGCCATGGGCTACTGGAAGGACGCATTTGACAGCCGACAGTCGCCATCTGGTGCCCCCTATTACTGGATGCGTGGCGAGATTTACAACCCCGACAAGGGCGCGGACACGGACATGGCGGCCTTGGATGCAGGCAACATCAGCGTCGTTCCAATCCACTACGACATGACGGCCCACCACGCGATTGGCCAGCTCAACCAATGGGATCTCTGATGGCAGTTTGGAGCGAGGAGCGGCTCGACCGGTTTTCCTGGGGCGTTGCTGCAGGACTGCTTGCGAGCGCCTTTGGATTCATCGCGTTCGGAATGATATGGTCTGCTTGGGTCGACGAAAATTTCTCGTATTTCTACCGCGTTGCCTTCCTCGGAAGCGACATGTACCGCGACCGGATCATCACGATCAGTGTCCTGTTTTGCGTCCCCGTTTTCCGTTACGCATGGAAACGCGACATGCTACGATTTGCGCGCGGAATCATGCTGGTACTGGTCGCTTCCGTGCCACTGATCATCTGGCTCCAATCCCTCTGACATGGACCAAGACGTGGAAAAAAGAATCTACCTCGTTGCAGGTGAGGCTTCTGGCGACATGTATGCAGCCGATGTGGCTGAGGCTTTGCGTGCAGCCCAATCCGGAACGGCCCTGCGCGGCATGGGTGGAGATGCCATGGAAGCCGCCGGTGTCGAATTGGTCGAACACATACGCAACGCCTCCTTCATGGGCTTTCTCGAGGTGCTGAAGAACTTGGGCAAGATCCGCCGAACACTTCGCACCGTCAAAGCTGACATTCTGGCCTTCCAGCCCGACCGCGTGCTGACCGTGGACTACCCCGGCTTCAACCTGCGGATCGCGGCTTGGTGCAATGAGAAAAACATCCCCGTCGACCATTATATCAGCCCACAAGTCTGGGCATGGAAGAAGCGGCGCATTCCGAAAATTGCCGAACTCTTCAACCGGCTCTACGTCATCTTACCATTCGAACGAGAAGTCTACGCAGCCCACGTTCAGCAGGGGCGTTTCGAAGTTGAATTTGTCGGCCACCCGCTGTTGGACCGCATCCCTGAACCTGATATGGCCGCAGCTTCAGAGGCCACCGCGGCATCAGAAGCGGGCACGAGCAATTGGCAGGCCAGCCAAGGACTCGACAAGCGCCCCATCCTCGCCTTGCTTCCAGGCTCAAGGCTCCAAGAAATCTCCCGCTTATTGCCTGTCTTGGCGTGTGCCGCCGCCCAATTCCCCAACCACCAAGCCGTCATCGCTGGTGCTCCGGGTCGCAGCCGCTCGGACTACCCCACTTCACTCCCCGTATTGTTCGACCAAACCCCGGCGCTATTTCATCATGCGCAAGCGGCCTGGATTACCAGCGGCACTGCGACCTTGGAGGCGGCCTTGCACGGGCTACCTCACATCATCGTCTACAAAACAAGCCGGACGACCTACGCCATTGCGCGCAGGCTGGCCCGCGTTCCGTTCATCGGGCTGGCCAATCTCATCCTCGGCCGCGCCGCAGTGCCTGAGCGCATCCAATCCCGATGTACGGCTGAGCAGCTTACCGATGACATGCGCACCTTGATCGAAGGCGGCGCGGCGGCTGAAAAGCAGCGCTTCGAGTTCTCAGCGCTTCGCAGCAAGTTGGGCGGCCCAGGAGCGGCCCAGCGTGTTGCAGCGGGCCTGCTTCAATAGCTCGGCGACTTCAAAATCCGGGCACCCGATGATTTCGCGGATACGAAACCGTATAGCCGATCAGCACCGTATGCTGCGCCCCCGTTTCCAAGCTGAACTTCCAGCGGACCACCCCCGTTTCATCGTTGCGAACGCCCCCGTCGAGCGACGTAATTTCCACGTCCACATCATCGGAACTGGCCAACGGAACGGCCTCCTCGAGCAACACTTCATCAGTCCTGCCGCTGTTGTTTCGCACCGTCAGTCGATACGCTACATGGCGCTCCGTACGGACGCCCAAAGATTTGTTGCCGCCCAAGGTTTCGACCAACAATCGGTCGGCCGCCCACGCCCGGTCCTGACCCACCATCAAATACACTGTATCTCCAATGAACGTCGGCTGGGCCACTCCGTAAAACCGCCCATCGACCGTGCAACTCACTTGTGAATCACTCAGATGCCCCCAAGCCTGGCGCGACACACCCAGCCGAATCCGTACCCCATCGGTCGCCCGAGGAATGGCGACACGAACCGATTCAAAGTCGACCTCCTCTGAGGTGAGCCGCCGGAATACCGACCCGCTTTGATCGGGCGAAATGGGAGCAGACAACACATAGTTCGCACGGGTGTGCTCGCTGGTCGCCTCGCTCGAAACAGCGCTCGCAACAGAAAAGTCCTGCTGCATACTGGAACCGGTTCGAGCACGCTGCTGTGACTGAGGTCTGTACCCATCCTCAGGCTTGTATGAGGCGATGCGCCAGGTTGCGGCCGCCGCCGGCGAGCCATCGCTGTTCAGCGAAGCATCGTGGAGCGTGACCTCAGAAGCGCCCCAGTAGGGCGCCCTCAATGTGAGCTCGCCCATGCGCTCCAGGATGAGTTTGTCGTCATCGAATTGGGCTTGGGCTGAAGGCGACCAGCTCGATTCGCGAGAAATCACGTGGGTCGTCCACTGAACGGGGGTCTTTGATTCGCGGGGTGCATCGGGCACGGCAGCGTACCAAGTCCAGGCCATGCGAGATGCGAACTTTGACTGTTTTTCCACGAGCGCTTCCAAATCCTCGCTCGCTATTTTCAACTGCGCATCGAGCGCTATTCCGCGCAGCAACAATGCCTCCACCCGGTCGTGGTACCAGAGCCGCATCTCGTCGAGATCCTCGGTTAGAAGGGACTCATTTGTTCCGCCAATCGATCGATTGGCCTGTAAAAGCGCCAAGTCCTCCGAAACCAAATTGCGCAAAGCCCGCAAATGAGCCCGCTCGGAATCCTTTGCATCGATCGCCGTTTGCAAGCGTTCGAATTGAGCCTGATCCCCTTCCCTATACCAATCCATGGCGCGCGCAATCGCCGAAACGAGTTGAGGCGCCC